>CALJUI010000267.1 GCA_937975735.1 uncultured Rubrivivax sp. | reverse complement strand
GAACACCGTTTCGCGCAGCGCGCGGTCGCTCGCGTGGCGCAGCACCGGCTCGCGGCAGGGGCCGTGCAGCGTCAGCCGGCAGCCGTCGACGCCGGCGTCGGCCGCGGCCTGCCGCGCGCGCGCCACCACGTCGGCCGGCACGCCGGTCAGGCGCGCTGCGTCCACGTCGAGCGTCCAGGCGTCGGTGGCGTCGAGCACGTTCTCGCCGAAGCGCTGCGACAGCGTCGCGAGGCGCTCGGCGATCTCGCCGAAGCGGCGGCGGGCCGCGCCGGTCAGTTCGGCGCCGCCGAGCACGAAGTCGCGCAGCGCGTCGGCCACCGCCTTGCGCTGCACCGGCGTCAGCAGCGCCGCCGACTCGGCGATCGCCCGCGTCTTCGCGTACAGGCCCGGGTGGGCGGCGAGCCGGGTCGTGAACTCGACCAGTCGCGGCAGGTTGGCGTCGAAGGCCTCGCGCAATGCCGGCGTGTCGCGCACCGCGTGCAGGTGGACGACCGTGCTCCAGGCGCGCTGCAGGCGCTCCACCGGCACGTCGAGCGCGATGCCCAACGCGTTCAGCTCGGGCGGCACCTCGTCGCTGGTGGCGCGGGCCAGGCCGGCCTCGGCGTCGGCCAGCAGGCGGTCGATCGCCGGCGTGACATGGGCCGGCTCGATCGCGTCGAAGCGCGGCAGCGGGTGATCGGCGAGCAGCGGGTTCACATGCCGCGTTCGGCCGCCGCCAGCGTGTTGACGAGCAGCATCGTGATCGTCATCGGCCCGACGCCGCCGGGCACCGGGCTGATCCAGCCGGTCGGCCCGAGCGCCTCGCGCACGGGCTCGAAGTCGACGTCGCCACAGAGCTTGCCCTGTTCGTCTCGATTGATGCCGACGTCGATGACGATCGCGCCGGGCTTGACCATCTCGGCGGTGACGGTGCGTCGGCGGCCGACCGCGGCGACGATCACGTCGGCCTGGCGCGTGTGGTGGCCGATGTCGGGCGTCGCGCTGTGGCAGACGGTGACGGTGGCGTTGGCCTGCATCAGCAGCAGCGCCATCGGCTTGCCGACGGTGTTGCTGCGGCCGATCACCACCGCGTGCTTGCCGCGCAGCGCCTGTCCGGTGCTCTCGATCAGCTTCATGCAGCCGAAGGGCGTGGCCGGGCGCAGGCCGGGCAGGCCGGCGAACAACTCGCCGGCGCTGCGCACCGAGAAGCCGTCGACGTCCTTGTGCGTCGCGATCGCCTCGATCACACGGTGCGGGTCGATGTGCCTGGGCAGCGGCATCTGCACCAGGATGCCGTGGATCGCCGGATCCGCATTGAGCGCCTCGATCCGCGCCAGCAGCGTGGTTTCGGTCAGCGTGGCGTCGTGACGCTCGAGCACCGAGTGCAGGCCGTGGTCGGCGCAGGCCTTGACCTTGTTGCGCACGTAGACCGCCGAGGCCGGGTCGTCGCCGACCAGGATCACGGCCAGGCCGGGGCGGCGGCCGCTTGCGGTGAGCGCGGCGGCGCGCTCGCCGACCTCGGCGCGGATCTGTCGGGACAGGGCGGTGCCGTCGATGATCTGGGCGGGCATGGGGCGGGCTTTAGAAGAGACAAGGGCCGCTCGCGGCGGCCCTGGCGGGGTGAAGTCGCTCAGACCTTGGTCTGCGCACCGAGTGCGATCTTCAGCAGGTCGGCCACGGTGTTGGCATTGAGCTTTTCCATGATGTTGGCGCGATGCGCTTCCACCGTCTTGATGCTGATGCCCAGGTCGTCGGCGATCTGCTTGTTCAGGCGGCCGGCGACGATGCGCTCGAGCACCTGGCCCTCGCGCGTGGTCAGGCGCGACAGCAGCGCGTCGCGGCTGGCCTGCTCCTGGTGCTGGCTGAAGGCAGTGCGCGCCGTGTCGAGCATGCGCTCGACGAGGCCGAGCAGCTCCTCTTCCTTGAACGGCTTCTCGATGAAGTCCATCGCGCCCTTCTTCATCGTCGTCACGGCCATCGGCACGTCGCCGTGGCCGGTGATGAAGACCACCGGCAGAGGGCTGTTGCGCTCGTTCAGCCGGTCCTGCAGTTCCAGGCCGCTCATGCCGTCCATGCGGATGTCGGCGATCAGGCAGGCGACCTCGCGCGGGTCGAATCGCGCCAGGAAGGACTCCGACGAGTCGAAGCACTTGACGCGGTAGTCCTTGCCCTCGAGCAACCACTGCAGCGAGTCGCGCACGGCCTCGTCGTCGTCGACGACGTAGACGGTGCCCTTTTTCGGGATGAGGCTCATTCAGGACGTCACGGTGGGGTTGTCGGCCTCGCCCGCGGCGGGCGCCGGAGCGAGTGCTGCGGGCTGGGTGGATTCGTGCCGTCCGGTCACGTCGACCGGCAGGGTGAAGGCGAACCGGCAACCCGCAACAACCTTTCCATTGTAGAGGTTCTGGGCCCGGATCCGGCCCCGGTGCGACTCGACGATCGTGCGGCACAGCGACAGCCCGATGCCCAGGCCCTCGGGCTTGGTCGAGAAGAAGGCCTCGTACAGCCGGGTGTTGATCTCGCCCTGCAGGCCGGGGCCGGTGTCGGTGACGCTGAACTCGATGACGCCGCCTTCCTCCGCGGTGTGGCGCGGGATCACGCGCAACTCGATGTGCCGGCGCGCCGGCGGCATCTTCGCGTTGTCGATCGCCTCGGCGGCGTTCTTCAGCAGGTTCAGCAGCACCTGCTCGATCAGGATCGGGTCGACCTGCAGGTCGGGCAGGCGCTGCGCGACGTAGACGCGGATCGCGACGTTGCGCCGGCGCAGCTCGATGCCGGCGAGGTCGACGGCGTCGTCGACGATCTTGCTCGCCTGCGTGGCCTGGCGCTGCGGTTCGCTGCGCTTCACGAAGGCGCGGATGCGGTGGATGATCTGGCCGGCGCGCTCGGCCTGGCGCGCGGTCTTCTGCAGCGCGGCGACGAGGTCGTCCTTGCCGATCGAGTCGGCGCGCACGCGCGAGACCATGCCGTTGCAGTAGTTGGTGATCGCGGTCAGCGGCTGGTTGAGCTCGTGCGCCACCGACGACGCCATCTCGCCCATCGTCACCAGCCGGCTCGTCATCTGCGCCTTCTCGGCCTGCGCCGCGGCGATCTCCTCGGCGTGCAGCCGGGCGGTGATGTCGGTGGCGATCAGCATCTGGGCCAGCCGGCCGTCGGTCCACTGCAGGTAGCGCGCGCGCACGTCGAACCACTTCTGCAGCGTCGGGACGTAGACCTCGCGCGGCTCGGCGCCGGACTCGGCCAGTTCGTGCGTCGGCAGCCCCGACAGCCCGTCGACGCTGTCCTCGGAGTCCTGGTCCATCACGCCGCCGGCCATCTGCAGGTGGCCGCGCGCGTCGCCGCCGAACCACAGCCGGTAGGAGCGGTTCGCGAACAGCAGTTCGCCATGCTGCACCGACAGCACCGACACCGAGGCGTCCAGGCCCTCCAGCACGGTGGTGAAGCGCTCGTGCGAGGCCGACAGCTGATCGCGGATGCGCTTGGCCTCGGTGATGTTGGTGACGCTGGTCATCCAGCCGGCCTGCTGGCCCTTGGGATCGATCAGCGGGCTGATGTACATGCGCGCGTCGAACTGCGAGCCGTCCTTGCGCATCACCTTGACCTCGATGCCGCCGGCGGGGCTGCGGCCCTGCAGTTCCTGCTGCAGCAGCCGGTGGTTCTCGTCGATGCGGTCGTGCGGCCAATACGGATAGGGCGGCAGGCGGTCGATCAGCTCGGCCTCGGTGAAGCCGGTCATCGCGCAGAAGGCGGCGTTGACGTAGGTGATGCGCCCGTCCTGGTCCATCGCGCGCATGCCGGTGGGCATCGAGTTCTCCATCGCGCGGCGGAAGTTGGTCTCCTGCACGAGTGCGCCCTGGATCTGGGCGCGCCGGCGCATGTGCCGCCAGCTGCCCAGCAGCATCCACACCGTCAGCACCGACAGCGCGACGACCATCCAGAACAGCGTGTTGCCGATCAGGCCGATCGAGGTGCGGTAGCCCTCGCCGCGCAGCAGCAGGCCGTTGAGCGCCGGCACCAGCGGCGCGTCGTGGACGATCGCCGCCGGCCGGGCCTGCTGGCCGGGCATCGGCGTGACCGTGCTGGCCAGTGCGCGGTCCTCGAGGTCGACCAGCGTGATCCGGTGACGCTGGGCGACCTCGGCCGGCACGTAGTAGCGCAGCAGGGCCTCGATCGAGTACTCGGCCACCAGCGTGCCGGCGAACTCCGATCGCGCCAGCAGCGGCACGTGGATCTGGAACACCGGTGCTCCGTTGGCGTCCGGGAAGGCGCCCGAGTAGACCGGCTGGCGGCTGTCGCGTGCGGCGCGGAAGGTCCGTTCGGGTTCGCTGTTGATCTCGGCGCCCGGTCGGGACGCGTTGCGGGCGTCGCCGATGGGCGGCATGCCCGAGTGGTAAAGCAGCGCCCAGTGCGCGCCGACCTCGCCGCGCTGCGCGTCGACCCAGGCCAGGTGGGTGATCTCCGGCCGCTCGCGGGCCAATGTCGCGGCCTCGATGCGGAATTGCTCCGGCGCCACCGGCAGCTCCATCAGGTCGCGGGCCAGCCGCAGCAGCTGCTCCTGGTTCTGGTTCAGGCGCAGGCTGATCTGCTGCTGCGTGATCTCGGTGTCGCGCTTGACCGACTCGGTCTCGCGTTCGAACTCCTCGTTGCGCAGGTACCAGAAGGCCGAGATGATGGCCGCGAGGAACAGCATCACCGACACCAGCGGCGCCAGCGTCACGAAGCGATCCTGGCGCGCCGGGGATTGCCGCCGCCACCAGCGGTTCAAGAATCGGCGGGGGCGAGACAGCCGGGAGGTCGCGGCTTCGCTGCCCGGTACGGTGCTCATCGGGTCATTATCCCGGAGGGTCGACCACGCTGTAGTTTCATATAACGGAATACAAGCGCGCTATTTGAAATCAAGACGTTTTATGCCACACTACGGGCAAGATCAATTCCATCAAAGCGAACAGGAGACAGCCATGTCCGGCGAGCCACAAGCCACCCCAGGAGCCGACCAAGACAGCGACGTCCAGGAGACCCGCGAGTGGCTGGATGCGCTGTCGGCGCTGATCCAGGCCGAGGGCCAGGAGCGCGGTCACTTCATCCTCGAGCAGCTGCTCGAGGAAGCGCGCCAGAACGGGATCGACAAGCCCTTCTCGGCGACCACCGGGTATGTCAACACGATCGAACCGGCCGATCAGGCGCGCAGTCCGGGCAACCTGGAGCTCGAGGGCCGGCTGCGCGCGTACATGCGCTGGAACGCGATGGCGCTGGTCGTGCGCGCGAACCGGCTCGACGCGCCGGACGGCGGTGACCTCGGCGGGCATATCAGCTCGTTCCAGTCGCTGGCGCACATGTTCGCCGCCGGCTTCAACCACTTCTGGCACGCCGACAGCGCCGAGCGCGGCGGGGACCTGCTCTACAGCCAGGGCCACTCGGCGCCCGGCGTGTATGCCCGCGCCTACCTGGAAGGCCGGCTGAGCGAGGAGCAGCTGCTCAACTTCCGCCAGGAGGTCGACGGCAAGGGCCTGTCGAGCTACCCGCACCCGAAGCTGATGCCGGACTTCTGGCAGTTCCCGACGGTGTCGATGGGCCTCGGGCCGCTGATGGCGATCTACCAGGCCCGTTTCCTGAAGTACCTGCACGCGCGCGGCATCGCCGACACCTCCAAGCGCAAGGTCTGGGTCTTCTGCGGCGACGGCGAGATGGACGAGCCGGAGAGCCTCGGCGCGATCAGCCTGGCGGCGCGCGAGAAGCTCGACAACCTGATCTTCGTCGTCAACTGCAACCTGCAGCGCCTGGACGGGCCGGTGCGCGGCAACAGCAAGATCATCCAGGAGCTCGAAGGCGAGTTCCGCGGCTCGGGCTGGAACGTCATCAAGCTGATCTGGGGCAGCAACTGGGATCCGCTGCTGGCGCGCGACAAGGACGGCGCGCTGCGCAAGATCATGATGGACACGCTCGACGGCGACTACCAGGCCTTCAAGGCCAACGACGGCGCCTTCGTCCGCAAGAACTTCTTCGGCCGCGACCCCCGCACGCTGGAGATGGTGGCCAAGATGAGCGACGACGACATCTGGCAGCTGCGCCGCGGCGGCCACGACGCGCAGAAGGTCTACGCCGCCTTCCACCAGGCCAACCAGACCGTGGGCCAGCCGACCGTGCTGCTGGTCAAGACGATCAAGGGCTATGGCATGGGCAAGGCCGGCGAGGGCAAGAACACCGCCCACCAGACGAAGAAGCTCACCGACGACGACGTCCGCTACTTCCGCGACCGCTTCAACATCCCGATCCCGGACAGCGAGCTGCCGAAGATCCCGTTCTACAAGCCGGCCGACGACACGCCGGAGATGAAGTACCTGCACGAGCGCCGCAAGGCCCTCGGCGGCTACCTGCCCAAGCGGCGGATCAAGGCCGACGAACAGTTCACCGTGCCGCCGCTCGAGACCTTCAAGGCCGTGCTCGACCCGACCGCCGAAGGCCGCGAGATCAGCACGACGCAGGCCTACGTGCGCTTCCTGACGCAGCTGCTGCGCGAGAAGGAGCTCGGGCCCCGCGTGGTGCCGATCCTCGTCGACGAGGCGCGCACCTTCGGCATGGAGGGCCTGTTCCGCCAGATCGGCATCTACAACCCGGAAGGCCAGAAGTACACCCCGGTCGACAAGGACCAGGTCATGTACTACAAGGAAGACAAGGCCGGCCAGATCCTGCAGGAAGGCATCAACGAACCCGGCGGCATGGCGAGCTGGATCGCCGCGGCGACGTCGTACTCGACGAACAACCGCATCATGATCCCGTTCTACGTCTACTACTCGATGTTCGGCTTCCAGCGCATCGGCGACCTGGCCTGGGCCGCCGGCGACATGCAGGCGCGCGGCTTCCTGCTCGGCGGCACCAGCGGCCGCACCACGCTCAACGGCGAGGGCCTGCAGCACGAGGACGGCCACAGCCACATCCTGGCGGGCACGATCCCGAACTGCATCAGCTACGACCCGACCTTCGCGCACGAGGTCGGCGTGATCCTGCACCATGGCCTGAAGCGCATGGTCGAGCAGCAGGACAACGTCTACTTCTACATCACGCTGCTCAACGAGAACTACCCGATGCCTGGGCTGAAGCCGGGCACCGAGGAGCAGATCATCCAGGGCATGTACCTGCTGGAGGAGGCGGCGAACCGCTCGCCGCGCGTCAACCTGCTCGGCAGCGGCACGATCCTGCGCGAGAGCATGGCGGCGAAGAAGCTGCTCGAAGCCGACTGGGGCGTCGCCGCCAACGTCTGGAGCTGCCCGAGCTTCAACGAGCTGGCGCGCGAGGGCCAGGACTGCGAGCGCTGGAACATGCTGCATCCCAACGAGCCGCAGCGCACCCCGTTCGTCGCCCGCCAGCTCGGCGCACATGCCGGGCCGGTGATCGCCGCGACCGACTACATGAAGAACTACGCCGAGCAGATCCGCGCCTTCGTGCCCAAGGGCCGGGTGTACAAGGTGCTGGGCACCGACGGTTTCGGCCGCAGCGACTTCCGCACCCGCCTGCGCGAGCACTTCGAGGTCAATCGCCACTACATCGTCGTGGCCTCGCTGAAGGCGCTGGCCGACGAGGGCACCGTGCCGCAGTCCAAGGTCGCCGAGGCGATCGCGAAGTACGGCATCCAGGCCGACAAGATCAACCCGCTGTACGCCTGAGCGCCCTCACCACGGAGACAAAGACATGGCCATGGTTGAAGTGAAGGTGCCCGACATCGGGGATTTCAAGGACGTCGCGGTGATCGAACTGCTCGTCAAGCCGGGTGACACGGTCAAGGCCGAGCAGAGCCTGGTGACGGTGGAGTCGGACAAGGCGTCGATGGAGATCCCGTCGTCGCACGCCGGCGTCGTGAAGGAACTCAAGGTCGCGATCGGCGACACGGTCAACGAAGGTTCGGTGCTGCTGCTGCTCGACGCCGAGGGTGCAGAGGCGCCTGCGCCTTCGGCCACTCCCGCCGCGGCGCCTGCGCCGGCGCCCGCTCCAGCGGCTGCGCCAGCCACGCAGGCCGCTTCGGCCGGGCCCGTCGAAGTGCAGGTGCCCGACATCGGCGACTTCGACGAGGTCGCCGTGATCGAGGTGCTGGTCAAGCCCGGCGACACCGTCGCGGTCGAGCAGAGCCTGATCACGGTGGAGAGCGACAAGGCGTCGATGGAGATCCCGTCGTCGCACGCCGGCGTGGTCAAGGACGTGCGGGTCAAGCTCGGCGACAAGGTCTCGCAGGGCACGGTCATCGCGGTCCTCGAGGGCGCGACGGGCGGGGCCGCGGCGCCGTCGCCGGCGCCGCAGGC
>CALJUI010000266.1 GCA_937975735.1 uncultured Rubrivivax sp. | reverse complement strand
TCGTGCCGGCCCACAGCCGGCCCTGGGGGTCGGCCTTGCCGTCGTTGAAGCGCTCGCGCGCTTGCTCGTAAGGCGCCTCGGCCAGGCGTTCGGTGCGCTCGCCGCGCGCGGGGTCGAAGCGCCAGACGCCGTCGCGCATGGCCAGCACCAGGCCGCCGCCAAGCACCGGCGCGGCGCAGCCGGGCTCGCAGGGCAGGTCCCAGCCCTGGTGTTCGGCACGCCCCGGGTGCCAGCGCTCCAGCCGTCGGCCGGGGATGTCGCACCAGTACAGCGCGGCCTCCTCGGGGTGCCAGAACGGCGACTCGCCGAGCAGGCTCGGCGCCACCGGCAGCGCCTCGAGAGCAGGCGTGGGCAGGTCCGCCACCGTCAGACGGCCTCGACTTCGAGCTTCATCCAGGCTTCCGCATGCTCGCCCGGCTGCAGCGTGCGCAGGCCGTGGCGCTGCGGCTCGGCCATGTGCAGTGCGTTGCTGACGTGGCCCACCGGCTCGACGCAGAAGTAGTCCTTCAGCGGCGGCGTGTAGACCACGAGGCGGCCGAGCGACGAGCTCAGCCGCAGCGACAGCCGCTCGTCGCGCAGCCGCGCCGCGCCGACCCAGCCGTCGAAGCAGTGGTCGAAGTCCATGTGCGCGACGTCGCCGTCCAGGCCCGGCTGCGGCAGGCTGCGCGTGGGCAGGCCGCTGGCATCGGACTCCCAGCGCTCGGCCACCTCGGCATGCAGCCGGCTGCGCGCGCGCTTGGGGAAGTACGGGTGCCAGCCCAGGCCCACCGGCGCCGGGCGCGACGCGCGGTTCGTCACCGTCAGGCCCACGCTGAGCGCGCCGTCGCGCAGCGCGAAGGCCTGGCGCGCCTCGAAGGCGAAGGGCCAGTCCTCGTCGCCCGCGTGCACCAGGTGCAGCACGGCGTCGTGCTCGCGCGCCGACTCCACCTGCCACGCGCGCTGCCAGCCCATGCCGTGCACCGAGTGCGGGCTGTCGCCGAAATTCGGCCGCGTGCGGTGCTCCTGGCCCATCCAGCGAAAGCGTGCGTAGCCCAGCCGGTTGGAGTACGGCAGCAGCGGGTAGCAGGCCGACGCGCGCGACGTGTCCAGCGCCGCCGGCTCGGTGCTGCGCAGCACCGGCAGCTCGCCATGCCACAGCCCGGCGATGGCGCCGCCCAGGTCGGGGCGCAGCGCCAGGCGCAGCGGCCCGGCCTTCAGTTCGATGGCAGGCGAGTCCACCGTGGTTCCAGTCGTGTTCATGCAGTTCCCTTCTTGCGCACCACGGTGCCTTCGGCCAGCGTGTGCACCAGCGGGTCGGCGCCTTCGCCTTCTGCCGCACCGCGCAGCGCATGCAGCCCCAGCCGCGCACCGTGCATCAGCAGGCCCAGGTCGGCGCCGAGCGCCACTTAGCTGAAGCCGGCGGCACGGTACTGCGCGGCCACCTGCACGGTGTCGGCCACCGTGCCCAGCGGCGTGCCGCGCTCGGCGCAGCGGCGTGCGGCGCGCGTCATGCGCTCCATCACCGCCGGGTGCGTCGGCTGGCCAACGTGGCCCATGCCGGCGGCCAGGTCGCTCGGGCCGATGAACATCGCGTCGACGCCGGGCACGTCGGCGATCGCGTCCAGCCGGTCCAGCGCCGCCGGCGACTCG
Organism: uncultured Rubrivivax sp.; assembly: GCA_937975735.1. Lineage (GTDB taxonomy): Bacteria > Pseudomonadota > Gammaproteobacteria > Burkholderiales > Burkholderiaceae_C > Rubrivivax. The sequence continues at coordinate 6,644 of CALJUI010000266.1, read as the reverse complement.
AGCTGCACGATCACGCCCATGTCGCGGTTGGCGGCGCTGGCGTAGTCGGGGATCGTGCCGTAGCGCGACGCGCGGCTCATGCCGGCCATGCCGCGCACGCCCTCGGGCGGGTAGCGCGTGGCGGCCACCGCGCGGCGCGCCTCGTCGGCGTCCTGCACGAAGGGGAACATCACCGTCGTGGCGCCGGCGTCGAGCACGCGCTTGACGGTGACGGCGTCGTTCCAGGGCACGCGCACCACCGGCACCATCTTCGTGTTGCCCACCGCCTGCAGCAGGTGCAGCACGTCGCCCATGTCGAGCGGGCTGTGCTCCATGTCGATCAGGCCCCAGTCGACGCCGGCGTGGCCCAGCGCCTCGGCGACCAGCGGACTCGCCGACATGATCCAGGTGCCGATCGGCGGCTGGCTGCCGGCGGCCATCAACAGGTGGCGGAAGGGATTCATCGCGGACCTCCGAGCTCGGCCTTCAGGTAGTGCGCCCCCGGCAGGGGGTTGAAGTAGTACGGCGGGATCTCGACGAAGCCCAGCGAGGCGTACAGGCCGCGCGCGGCCTCCATCTCGTCGAGTGTGTCGAGCAGCATCACCGAGTGGCCGGCCTCGGCGGCCTGCTCCATCAGCCGCTCGGCGATCAGCCGGCCGATGCCGAAGCCGCGGAACGCGCGCCGCACGAACAGGCGCTTCATCTCGCAGGCGTTCGGGTAGTCGACGTCGGCCAGCGGGCGAAAGGCGCCGCAGGCCGCCAGCGCGCCATCCACGTAGCCGAGCAGCAGCCGCCCCCCCGGCACCACGTAGTCGCCGGGCAGGCCGGCGAGTTCGGCCTCGAAGCCCTGGAAGCACAGGTCGACCTCCATCGAGGCCGCGTACTCGCGGAAGATCTCGCGCGTGGCCTCGATCTGGGCCGGCGTGTCGGGCTCGACGAGGGTGATCTCGGGGGTGTCGTCCATCTCGGCAGGGCTCTGCCGGAGTCTAGCCTCGGCTCAGGTTCCCAGCCGCACGACCCAGGTCACGACGCCCGCACTCACCCCCAGCAGCACCAGCGCCAGCGTGCGCCGCGCCGGGGTGTCGGTCGACGCCGGCACGTCGGTGGGCAGTTCCTTGTCGCCGGTCACCATCGCGCGCACGAGGCGCTTGCCACGAAGGGCGTACACCGCCAGCGCGAGCAGGTGCAACGCGACCAGCCCGATCACGATCCACTGGCCATAGCCCTTGTGCCAGGCAGTGGCGGCAAGCGCAGTCGCGCCCGCGACGAAGCGGTTCAACGGCCCGACGCTGGCGATCTCGTCGTCGGCGACGAGGCCGGTTCCGACCTGCGCGACCAGGATGCCGAGCATCGCGAACACCGACAGCGCGCCGAGCGGACTGTGGCCGACCTCCAGCGCCGCGCGCGCGTCGGCCGGTCCGCGCAGGTAGCGCCACAGCGTGACCGGCGAGAACACGAAGCTCGCGAAGCGCGACCAGCGCCCCCCGAACACGCCCCACAGCACGCGGAACAGCAGCAGCGTGAAGACCACGTAGCCGAGCCGGAAGTGCCAGACCATCGCGCCGCCGCCGATCTTGGCGCTGACCACCGAGCCGACGATGCACAGCGCGAGCGCCCAGTGGAACAGGCGCAGCGGCAGGTCCCAGACGCGGACAGGGGTGGTGGCGGGCATCCGAACAGGCTCCTCGACTCGACGCCCGACACCCTATCGCAAGCCGCGGCGCGATGCACCCACCCCGATGTCGGGAATAATCGGCCGGGCCCGTCCGTAGACCACGACGCGGCCCACCGGCCGCGATCGACCGTCGAACCCCCAGGAGACCCCATGCACCGACAGACCCTCGCCCTGATCGCCGCCACCGCGCTGACCGCCGTCGCCCTGCCCGCAGCGGCGCAGTTCCAGAAGCCGGAAGACGCGATCAAGTACCGGCAGTCGGCCTTCACCGTGATGGCGGCCCACTTCGGCCGCGTGGCGGCGATGGCCCAGGGCAAGGCGCCGTTCGACGCCAAGGCCGCCGCGGCGAATGCGTCGATCGCGGCGACGATGGCCCGCTGGCCTTCACCGCCTTCGGCGCAGGCACCGACAAGGGCATGCCCAACCGCGCCAAGGCCGAGGTCTGGAGCGACGCCGCCAAGTTCAAGTCGCTGTCCGAGGACATGCAGGCGGCGATGGGCAAGTTCGACGCCGCCGCCAAGACCGGCGACCTCGAGCAGATCAAGACCGCGGTCGGCAACCTCGGCAAGACCTGCAAGGCCTGCCACGACGACTACCGCGCGGAGAAGTACAGCAACTGAGCGCGAGCGCGGTCGCCGCCACCCCGGCCCGCGCGTGCCAGCGGTAGGCGGCCGTGGTCGGGTCCGCCTTCACTCGTTGCCGCCGATCCCGAGGCGACGCGCTCAGCGCGCTGCCGAACGGGCGTCGCCGTCGGCGAAGCCGAGCACGACCCTGCGGGTCACCGCGCTCTTCTTCTCCACCTTGGTGACGACGACGGCGCCGACCGCCGACGTGTTGGCCACGTGGGTGCCGCCGCAGGGCTGCAGGTCGACGCCGTCGATCTCCAGCACGCGCACGCGACCCAGGCCGCTCGGCGGCTGCACGCTCATGCTGCGCACGAGTTGCGGGTTGGCGTCGAGCTCGGCTTCGCTGATCCAGCGGTGGCGCACCGGGTGCGCCTCGGCGACCAGCCGGGCGATGCCGTCGGTGAGCCGCTGCTTGTCGATCGGCTCGTCGGTGTGGAAGTCCAGCCGTGCATAGCCCGCGGTGATGGAGCAGCCGTCGACCGGGTGCGGCACCAGCGCGCACAGCAGGTGGGTCGCGGTGTGGAAGCGCATGTGCGCGCGGCGCCGGTCGGCGTCGATGCGCGCGGTCACGCGGGTGCCGGGCACCAGGCCTTCGGCGGGTGCCGCGGGCACGTGGGCGATCGCGCCGGCGACGCCCTTGTGCTTGCGCGTGTCGGCGATCGGAAACGTGCGGCCGTCGGCGGCGATCAGCACGCCGGTGTCGCCGGCCTGCCCGCCGCCCAGCGGATAGAACACGGTGCGGTCGAGCACCACGCCCTGCTCGTCGACCGACAGCACGGTGGCCTCGCATTCGAGCAAGGCGGCATCGTCGCGGAACAGCTCCTCGGTCATGAGCGCAGCTCGATCGGTCCCTTCGGGGTCGCCAGCGTCGCGACGATCGCCGGCGAGGCGCCCGGGGCGACGGCGACGCCGGGCAGGCGCAGGACGTCGCGCGCGGCGGCGGACAGGCCGTCCAGCCGCAGCGACTGCAGCACCAGGCCGCCGGCCGGCATCGCGTCGGTCGGGTGCCGCTCGCCCCACTGGATCAGCGTCGGCAGCAGGCCGCCGGCCTCGAGCCGGCCGTCGTCGCGCACGACGATCTGCCAGCGCAGCTCGCCGCGGCTGGCGGCGATCGGCACGCCGGGGTTGAAGCCCTTCTGGATCAGCCCCCAGCGGTGCATGTCGAGCATCGTCGAGCGCGCGACGACGTGGATCAGCCGCGGCCCTTCCGCCAGCGCGAGCGGCAGCGCATCGATCCCGAACCAGCGAGGGCGCGCCGGCGCCGGCGCCTCGGGGTCGATCGCGATGATCTCCAGGTAGCAGCGCGGGAAGGCCGGGCCGGACAGGTTGAGCAGCCGGTTGTGCGTGCCCATCAGCGGGTGCACGCCGCCCGGTCCCGGCGTGACGCCCAGCGTCCGCTCGCACCAGCGCACGCCGTCGTCCAGGCTCGCCGCCGCGACCACCAGGTGGTCGACCGCGGTCGTCACAGGTCGACCTCACCGTCGATGCAGGGGCTGACGTCGCCGCCTACCCAGACCCGACCGCCCTCGCGCCGCACGTGCACGCGCCCCGCGCGCTGCAGCGCATGGCCCTGGGCCGCGACGTAGGCCTCCGGCGCCAGACCCGCGCCGATCAGCCACATCGCCAGGCCCGCGTTCAGGCTGCCGGTAACCGGGTCCTCGAAGTTCCCGCCGCCGATGAAGGAGCGCACCTCGAACTGCGTCTCGTCCCCGGCCGGCTGCGGCCCGATCACGCCGAGCTTGAGCGTGCCGAGCGCCGCCCAGTCCGGCACCAGCGCACGCACCGCCTGCGCCGACGGCAGCATCACCGCGCACCAGCCGGGGCCGTTGTCGACCCACTGGTGGCCCACGACGTCGCTGGCGTCGAGGCGCAGCGCCGCGCGGACCGTGCCGAGGGTGCCGTCGTCGAGCGGGCCGCTGCGCCGCAGCGGCGGCGCCGCGAAGGCCAGCCGCGCGCCATCGCGCCGCACCGTCACCAGGCCGACGCCGCACTGCTGCACGACATCACGCGCATCCTTCGGCGCACCGCCGGCGGCCAGCCAGGCGTGGCAGCTGCCCAGCGTCGGGTGGCCGGCGAAGGGCAGCTCGCCGATCGGCGTGAAGATGCGAACGCGGTAGTCGGCCGCCGGGTCGGAGGGCGGCAGCAGGAAGGTCGTCTCCGACAGGTTGGTCCAGCGCGCGAAGGCGGCCATGCGCTCGTCGTCGAGGCCGTCGGCGTCGTGCACGACGGCCAGCGGGTTGCCGCGCAGCGCGACCGCGGTGAACACGTCGAGCTGGGTGAAGCGTCGTTTCATCGCAGGCATTCTTCCAGCAGTCTACCGAGGGTGGCCACCGCCGACTCGATGCGCTCGGGCGCCACGGTGACGAAGCTCAGGCGCAGCGTGTCGTGGCGCTCGCCGCCGGCGAAAAAGGTCGCGCCGGGAACGTAGGCCACGCCGGCGTCCACCGCGGCCGGCAGCAGCGCGGTGGCATCCAGCCCCCACGGCAGTTCGACCCAGAAGAACATGCCGCCGGCCGGCGTGCGCCAGTGGCAGCCGGGCGGCAGATGCGCGCGCAGCGCATCGCGCATCGCGTCGCGGCGCTCGCGGTAGTGCGCGCGCAGCTTGGGCAGGTGCTCGTCGAGGAAGCCATCGCGGATCAGTTCGTGCACGATGCGCTGGTTGAAGCCCGGCGTGTGCAGGTCGGCCGCCTGCTTGGCCTGCAGCAGCTTCGGGTAGAGCGCCTTCGGCGCGATCAGGTAGCCCAGCCGCAGCCCCGGCGCCAGCACCTTGGAGAAGGACCCGAGGTAGATCGCGCCATCGCCTCCGCGCGCCGCCAGCGGCGGCGGCGGCGGTGCATCGACCCACAGCTCGCCGTAGGGGTTGTCCTCGACGATCGGCACCCCGGCCGCGGCGGCGGCGTCGACCAGCGCGTCGCGCCGCTCGGCGCTCAGGCAGCGCCCGCTCGGGTTCTGGAAGTTGGGCAGCAGGTAGGCGAAGCGCGCGCCTCGCGCGGCCTGCAGGGCCTGCGGTCGCGGGCCCTCGTCGTCGCCGGCCAGCGTCACGAAGTCCGGCTCGTAGGGCGCGAAGGCCTGCAGCGCGCCGAGGTAGGTCGGCGCCTCGACCGCGACCGCGCTGCCGGGGTCGAGCAGCACCTTGGCCACCAGGTCCAGGCCCTGCTGCGAGCCGGTGGTGATCAGCACCTGCGACGCCTGGACGCGCAGCCCGGCGCGCCCGAGGTCGGCCGCGACCCACTCGCGCAGCGGGCCGTGGCCTTCGCTGGCGGCGTACTGCAGCGCCTCGCCCGGGGTGTCGCGCAGCACGCGCGCGCAGGCCTCGGCCATCGCCTGCACCGGGAACAGCTCGGCCGCCGGCAGGCCGCCGGCCAGCGAGACGATGCCCGGGCGCTCGGTGAGCTTGAGGATCTCGCGGATCGTCGAAGGGTTCAGCCGCTCGGCGCGGCGGGCCAGGGTCCAGTCCATGCATGCCTTTCGTGGTTCATCGTGCGGGCGCCGGTCTCGTCGTCACCGGCAGCCGCCGGCCTGCCGCGACCACCGCCACCACCGCCAGCGTGAAGCCGAGCGTCACCGCGTCCAGCCGTTCGCCCAGCACCCACGCGGCGAACAGCAACGCCAGGAAGGGCTGCAGCAGCTGCACCTGGCTGACGCGGACGACGCCGCCGAGCGCCAGTCCGCGGTACCAGGCGAAGAAGCCCAGCCACATCGAGAACACCGCGGTGTAGAGAAAGCCGAGCCAGGCCTGCGGCGTGGCCGGTTCGGTCGGCCACAGCCACCATGTGGCGGGCACCGTGAACGGCAACGAACCGACCAGCACCCAGCAGATCACCCGCGGCGCCGGCATCGTGGCGGCGAGCTGGGCGCCGGCGACGTAGCCGACCGCGGCGCTGAGCACCGCGGCCAGCAGCAGCGCGTCGCCGGGCCCAAGCGCGCCGCTGCCCTGCCAGGCGGCGAAGGCAAGCACCAGCGCGCAGCCGAGCACCGCGCAGGCCCAGAAGGCGGCCGACGGGCGCTGGCGCAGCGCCGCGGCGGCGATCACCGCCGTTGCCAGCGGCAGCACGCCGGTGACCACCGCGGCGTGCATCGCGTCGACGCGCCGAAGCGCCAGCGCCAGGAAGAGCGGGAAGCCGACCACGGTGCCGAGCGCACAGACCACGAAGGGCCGCCACTGGGCGCGGGCCGGCCTGGCCGCGCGCTGCCAGGCCAGCACCGCGACGCTCAGCAGCCCGGCCACCGCGGCGCGTCCGGCGGTCACGAAGGCCGGCGGCAGCTGCGGCGCGCTGGCGTCGCCGACCGCCAGCCGCGTCATCGGCAGCGTCATCGCGAAGATCAGCACGCCGAGCGCGCCGAGCAGCAGGCCGCGGGCCTCG
>CALJUI010000265.1 GCA_937975735.1 uncultured Rubrivivax sp. | reverse complement strand
CTGCGCCGTTGTCGTCTGTCCTACGATGCTTTGTCGCTCGGGGCCACAGGGCGCACCAACCACACCGAGCCGGTCTCGGCCGCCGAGGCAGGCCAGGTGCACGTGCCGTCGCCCGACGCGCGGGTGCGCCTGCACAGCGGCGGCTGGCTCGACGCCGCGCTGTTCCGGCGCGAGGCGCTGCGGCCGGGCGCGACCGTCGACGGCCCGGCGATCGTCGCCGAGGCCAACGCGACGACCGTGGTCGAGCCCGGCTGGCAGGCGCGGCTCGGCGCCGATGGATCGCTCGAGCTGCGCCGCACGAGCCCGCGGCCGGCCCGTCAGGCGATCGGCACCGAGGCCGACCCGGTGATGCTCGAGGTCTTCAACAACCTGTTCATGAACATCGCCGAGCAGATGGGGCTGCGGCTGCAGAACACCGCCCACTCGGTCAACATCAAGGAGCGGCTCGACTTCTCCTGCGCGCTGTTCAGCGCTGCCGGCGAGCTGATCGCCAACGCGCCGCACATGCCGGTGCACCTGGGCTCGATGAGCGAGTCGATCAAGACCGTGATCGAGCGCAACCCGGACATGCGCCGCGGCGACGTCTACGTGCTGAACGATCCGTACCACGGCGGCACCCACCTGCCGGACGTCACCGTCGTCACCCCCCTGTACCTCGACGACGGCGATCTGCGCCCCGGCTTCTTCGTCGCCAGCCGCGGCCACCACGCCGACATCGGTGGCGCGACGCCGGGCTCGATGCCGCCGTTCAGCACGACGATCGACGAGGAGGGCGTGCTGTTCGACAACTTCCTGCTCGTGCGCGACGGCGAACTGCGCGAGCAGGCGCTGCGCGCCGCGCTGTCCTCGGGTCGCTACCCGGCGCGCAACCCGGACCAGACCATCGCCGACCTGCGCGCGCAGATCGCCGCCAACCAGAAGGGCGTGGATGAGCTGCGGGCCATGGTCGGGCAGTTCGGCCGCGAGGTCGTCGACGCCTACATGCAGCACGTGCAGGACAACGCCGAGGCGTCGGTGCGCCGCGTCATCACCGCGCTGAAGAACGGCCGCTTCACGCTGGCGCTGGACAACGGCGCGCGCATCAAGGTCGAGGTCCGCGTCGACGCGGCGACGAGCAGCGCGGTCATCGACTTCAGCGGCACCAGCGCCCAGCTGCCGAACAACTTCAACGCGCCGAAGGCGGTCACGATGGCCGCCGTGCTCTACGTCTTCCGCACCCTGGTCGACGACGACATCCCGCTCAATGCCGGCTGCCTGAAGCCGCTGCAGGTGATCGTGCCCGAGGGCTCGATGCTCAACCCGCGCCCGCCGGCCGCGGTGGTGGCCGGCAACGTCGAGACCTCGATGTGCGTGACGAACGCGCTCTACGGCGCGCTCGGCGTGATGGCCTCGGGCCCCTGCACGATGAGCAACTTCACCTTCGGCAACGCGAGCCACCAATACTACGAGACGGTGTCCGGCGGCTCGGGCGCCGGCCCCGGCTTCGACGGCACCGCGGTCGTGCAGACCCACATGACCAACTCGCGCCTGACCGACCCCGAGGTGCTCGAGTTCCGTTTCCCGGTCCGGCTCGAGAGTTACACCATCCGCGCCGGCTCCGTCCGCGCGCTCGCGCCGCTGTCGCGGCGGCGACTGCCGCGTGCGCCGCATCCGCTTCCTCGCGCCGATGACCGCGTCGATCCTCAGCAACGGCCGCGAGGTGCCGGCCTTCGGCCTGGCCGGCGGGTCGCCGGGGACGCCCGGCGTCAATCGGATCGAACGCGCCGACGGCAGAACTGAGGCGCTGCGCCACATCGGCTCGGCACAGATGGGCGCCGGCGACTGTTTCGTCATCGAGACGCCGGGCGGAGGCGGCTTCGGCACGCCGGACTGACCATAATCGTCGCCTGGGGAGGGGACGAGTCGATGATGCTCGCGAAGATGGGATGCGCGCTGCTGGCCGGCGTCGCGGTCGCTGCGGTGGCGACGCCGCTGCCCAGGGATCCGCTGGAGCGCGAGTGCTGGCTGCGGCACACGCGCGAGCGCACCCGGGTCAACCTGAAGACGCCGACCGACGTCGAGTTCTCCAACCTGCGCAAGGGCGCCAGGCTGCGTTCGCCATTCGCGGTGGAGTTCGCGGTGCGCGGCATGGGCGTGGTGCCCGCGGGCAAGGCGCTGGCCGGCACCGGCCACCACCACATCCTGGTCAACACCTCGTTGCCGGTGGACATCCGCGCGCAGATCCCGTTCGGCGACACGCACCGCCACTTCGGCAAGGGCCAGACCGACACCGTGCTCGACCTGCCCCCGGGCAAGCACCGGCTGCGGCTGCTCTTCGCCGACCACGAACACCGTCCCTACTTCGTCTACAGCCCGGAGATCGAGGTCACCGTGACCGGCCCGCGCACCGCCGCGCCGGTGCGCATCGACCCGCGCGACTTCGATGCCACCTGCACCGCCTGGTACGACGACGAGCTGGCGCGACCGCGCCCGCCCGGCGAATCCGCCGGCGTGCTGAACCTGCGCGACGGCGAGCCGGTGACCAGCCCGTTCAACGTGCGCCTGGGCGTGCAGGGCTTTGGCGTCTGCGCCGCCGGCCAGAGCGCCGAGCGCACCGGCCACTTCCATCTCGACGTGCGCCAGGCCGGTGCGGTCGTGCGCGCGGTCGACCTGTCCAGCGGCGCGACGCAGACCAACCTGGCGCTGCCCAACGGCGTCTACCAGCTGCAGCTGCGCTTCATCGACGGCAAGACCCGGCGCGACCTGCTGCCGGTGACCGAGACGACGGTCGTCGTGACCGGGCAGGACCGGATCTGACGCGGCGATGACGAACGAGCCCGCGCCGCTGCTGGTCGCCGGCTTCGAGCCCTTCGGCGGCGCGCCGGTCAATCCCTCCGGGGCGGCCGCGCGGCGGCTGCACGGCGAGGCGATCGCCGGCCGCCGCGTGTTCGGCCTGGAGCTGCCCTGCGTGTTCGGCGCCGCGCCGACCGCGCTGTGGCAGGCGATCGACACGCATCGTCCGATGCTGGTCCTTGCGCTCGGCCTGGCGCCGTCGCGCCGCGGCTTCTTTCCCGAGCGCGTGGCGATCAACCTCGACGACGCGCGCATCCCGGACAACGCCGGCGCGCAGCCGCTCGACCGGCCGGTGCTGGCCGCGGCGCCGCCGGCCTACTTCTCGCCACTGCCAGTCAAGGCGATGGCCGCGGCACTTCGCGCCGAAGGCTGGGCCGCCGAGGTCTCGCACAGCGCCGGCACCTTCGTCTGCAACCACCTGTTCTTCCACCTGCTGCACGGCGCCGCCGGTCGCGACGGGCTGCGCGGCGGCTTCATGCACGTCGGCGCCGACCTCGACGTGGCGCAGGTGGCCCGCGGCGTGCGCTGCGCGCTGGCCGCGGCCCTGTCGCCGTCACCGGGCACCGCGTCCGGCGGCTCGATCGACTGAGCTGATGTAAGGTTCCGGCTGGCTGCGCCGACCGGCGCAGACCCCATTGCTCGACCGAAAGTGCCCATGCGTCTGAACCGCCGCACCTTGTTGACCGCCGCCGCGCTGGCGCCGGCCTGGCCTGCCCTGTCTTCGTCGCCGGAGTGGGCGCGGATCGAGGCCGCGGCGCGCGGGCAGAAGGTCTTCTTCAACGCCTGGGGTGGCAGCGAGCAGATCAACGCCTACCTGCAGTGGGCGGCCGGCGAGCTGCGCCGCGCGCACGGCGTTCAGCTCGAGCATGTCAAGCTCGCCGAAACCGCCGAGATGGTGCGCCGCGTGCGCGCCGAGAAGGCGGCGGGGCGCAGCGACGGCTCGGCCGACCTGGTCTGGATCAATGGCGAGAACTTCCTCGCGATGAAGCGCGAAAGGCTGCTGCACGGGCCGTTCGCCGAACGCCTGCCGAGCTTCGCGCTGGTGGACACGGTGGGCAAGCCGACGACGCTGATCGACTTCTCCGAGCCAGTCGACGGCATGGAGGCCGCCTGGGGCATGGCCCAGTTCACCTTCTATGCCGACAGCGCCCGCGTCGCCCAACCGCCGCGCGATGCCGCCGCGCTGCTGCGCTGGGCGCGGGCCAACCCCGGCCGCTTCACCTATCCCCGGCCACCGGCCTTCCACGGCACGACCTTCCTGAAGCAGCTGCTGCACGACCTCGCCGTCGAGCGGTCCGCCCTGTACAGGCCGCACACGCCGCAGGCCTTCGCCGTGGCGGCGCCCGCGCTGTGGGCCTACCTCGACGAGCTGCACCCGCTGCTGTGGCGCCAGGGCCGGCAGTTCCCGGCCACCGCGGCGCAGATCCGGCAAATGCTCGCCGACGGCGAACTGGCGATCGGCCTGACCTTCAACCCCAACGAGGCGGCCAATCAGATCGCCAGCGGTAGCCTGCCGAAGACGGTGGCCAGCTTCCAGTGGACCGGTGGCACGATCGGCAACACGCACTTCGTCGCGATCCCGTTCAACGCGCGATCCAAGGAAGGCGCGATGGTCACCGCGAACTTCCTGCAGTCCCCGCTGGCTCAGGCCCGCAAGGCCGACATCAAGGTCTGGGGCGACCCGACCGTGCTCGCGCTGGGCCGCCTCAGCGCGGCCGATCGGGAGCTGTTCGTCGCCGCGACGTCGGCGCCGGGCGCGCTGCGCGAGACCGCGCCGGCGATCCCGGAGCCGCATGCGAGCTGGGTCGATCCGCTGGAGGCCGAGTGGCGCCGACGCTACGGCGGCTGACCCCTTACACATGAGCGCCGTCCGCGCCGGCCCCGCGGTGATGTGGGGGCGATTCGCGGCGTGGGCCGCGGCACTGGCGCTTTTCGTGCTGCCGATCGCCGCGGCCTTGCCGCTGGCGCTGCGTGAGGCGCTGGTCCCGGCGGCCTGGGCCGCCCTCTGGCGCGACCCGGCCTGGCCGTCGATGACCGCGCTCAGCCTGTCCAGCGCCGTGCTCAGCACCGCGGCGGCCTTGCTCGCGACGATGGCCCTCGTTGCCTGGACCGAAGGCAGCCGGGCCTGGCAGCGGCTGGCCGGCTGGGTCGCGCCGATGCTCGCGGTGCCGCACGCCGCCTTCGCGATCGGCCTGGCCTGGCTGGTGTCGCCCACCGGCGAGATCGCGCGGGTGCTCGCCGCGCTGCTGGGCTGGGACGCGCCGCCGGACTGGGCGACGGTGCACGATCCGCAGGCCGCCATGCTGACATTGACTCTCTTCTTGAAGGAACTGCCTTTCCTGCTGTGGAACGCGGTGGCGATGCTGTCGCGGCCGGAGGTCGCGCAGCAATTGCGCCGGCAGCGCGCGCTGGCGCGCACGATGGGCCTGACGCCGACCGCGTTGTGGTGGCGCGTGCTCTGGCCGGCCTGGCTGCCGCGAATGGCCTGGCCGCTGCTGGCCGTGCTGGCCTACGCGCTGACCGTCGTCGACCTCGGGCTGGTGATCGGCCCGACCAACCCGCCGACGCTGGCCGTTTCGGCCTATGCCGATCTGGTCGACGGCGATCCGCTGCGCAACGGCCGCGGTGCCGCCGCGGCGCTCG
>CALJUI010000264.1 GCA_937975735.1 uncultured Rubrivivax sp. | reverse complement strand
CGGGCAGCGCCTCGATCTCGGCGCGCACCGGGTTGCCGGTGACGACCGCGCCGCGGGTCCGGCGGGCATCGTCGCCGTCGAACCCGAAGGCGATGCGGTCGGCGACCGGCCGCAGCGCCCGGTTCGACAGCAGCAGGGTGGCGTCGGAGTTCACCAGCACCAGGGGCTTGCCGAGCAGCGAGGCCATCATGCCGCCGGGGAAGCACACGTAGCCGCCCATGCCGAGCACCGCGTCGGCGCCGCGCCGGCGCAGGATGCGCAGGCAGTCCCAGAAGGCCTTCAGCAGGCGCAGCCCGCCGGTCATCGTCTGCCACGGGCCCTTGCCGCGCAGGCCGGCGAAGCCGATCGTGTCCAGCGGAATGCCGCTCGGCGGCACGAGCTGGTTCTCCATGCCGCTGCGCGTGCCGAGCCAGCTGACGGACCAGCCGCGGCGCTGCATCTCGCGCGCGACCGCCAGCCCGGGGATGATGTGCCCGCCGGTGCCCGCGGCCATGACCACCAGATGGCTCATGTTCGCCCTCCACGCATGAGGGCCCTGTTTTCCAGGTCGACCCGGACGACGAGCGCCAGCGCGACCAGGTTCATCAGCAGCGCCGAGCCGCCGTAGCTCATCAGCGGCAGCGTCAGGCCCTTGGTCGGCAGCACGCCCAGGTTGACGCCCATGTTGATGAAGGCCTGGCCGCCAAACCAGATGCCGATGCCCTGGCACATCAGGCCGCCGAACACGCGGTCGAGCGCGATCGCCTGGCGGCCGATCACGAAGATGCGCCGGGTCAGCCAGAAGAAGCCGGCGATCACGGCGAGCACGACGAGCAGGCCGAGCTCCTCGCCGATCACCGCGAGCAGGAAGTCGGTGTGCGCCTCGGGCAGGTAGTGCAGCTTCTCGACGCTGGCGCCCAGGCCCTGGCCGAACAGCCCGCCGCGGCCGAAGGCGATCAGCGAGTGCGTCAGCTGGTAGGCCTTGCCCTGCACGTAGGCCGGGTTCCACGGGTCCAGATAGGCCAGGATGCGCTCGCGGCGCAGGTCGTCGAAGGCGATGATGACCGCGAAGGTGGCGATCAGCACCGTCGCGATCAGCGCGAACATGCGCACGTTGACGCCGCCGAGGAACAGGATGCCCATCGCCACCGCGGCGATAACGATGAAGGCGCCCATGTCCGGCTGGCGCAGCAGCAGCGCGCCGGTGATCGCCACCGCCACCGCCATCGGCCAGACCGCGCGGAAGAAGTGCTCGCGCGTGTCCATCCGCCGCACCATGTAGCTCGCGGCGTACATCGCGATCGCCAGCTTGGCCAGCTCCGAGGGCTGGAACATCATGAAGCCGAGTGGAATCCAGCGCCGCGAGAAGTTGACGACCTTGCCGATGAAGGGCACCAGCACGATCACCAGCAGCACCAGCGCCAGCACGAAGATCAGCGGCGCGGCCTTCTCCCATGCCGCGACCGGTATCTGCGCGACGGCCAGCGCGGCGACCAGGCCGACCGCCAGCGCGATCGACTGCCGCACCAGGAAGTAGGTCGGCGCGTAGTTCGCGAACTTGCGGCTGTCGGGCAGCGCGATCGAGGCCGAGTAGACCATCACGATGCCCAGCGCGACGAGCGCGAGCGCGACGAGCACCAGCGGCCGGTCGAAGCCGCTGAGCTGTGCCGGCGTCGCATCGCCGACCGGCAGCCGGTCGCGCACCGGCAGCGGGGCGTCGCCGCGGCGGGCGTCCCACCAGCCGCGCAGGGCCGCCAAGGCGCTCATTCCAGCACCTCCCCGCGGTCGGCCGCGAGTCCGCGCACGGCGTCGACGAAGACCTCGGCGCGGTGGGCGTAGTTGCGGAACATGTCGAGGCTGGCGCAGGCCGGGCTGAGCAGCACCGCGTCGCCGGCTTCGGCCTGCGCGAAGCACCAGGCGGTGGCGGCGGGCAGGTCGTCGAAATGCCGCATCGGCACGCCGGTGGCGGCCAGCGCCGACTCGAGCGCCGCGGCGTCGCGGCCGATCAGCGCCACCGCGCCGGCGACGCGACCGATCGGCCCGGCCAGCGGCGCGAAGTCCTGCCCCTTGCCGTCGCCGCCGAGGATGACCATCAGCCGGTGCGGTGCGAGGTCGGCGCCCAGGCCTTCGAGTGCGGCGACGGTGGCGCCGACGTTGGTGCCCTTGCTGTCGTCGAAGGCCTCGACGCCGCCGACCGCGCCGACCGGCTCGACGCGGTGCGGTTCGCCGCGGTACTCGCGCAGGCCGTGCAGCATCGGCGCCAGCGGGCAGTCGATCGCGGTGGCCAGCGCGAGCGCGGCAAGCGCGTTCGCGGCGTTGTGACGGCCGCGCACGCGCAGCGCGTCGGCCGGCATCAGCCGCTGCAGGTGGATCTCGGGCGCTTCGTCCTTCTTGCGCCTCTCCGTCTCGTCGAGCGGCAGCGCGCGCACGAGCCAGGCCATGCCGCTCTCGATCACGAGCCCGAAGTCGCCCGGGTGCGTCGGCGCGGCGAGACCGAAGCGGATCACCGTGCGCGCCGGTTCGGCGGCCTTGGCCTTGCCCTTGGTCGGCACCGGCGCCGGCACCATCGCTTCGACGAGCGGGTCGTCGCGGTTGACCACCATCGCCGAGCGGGTGCCGTAGATCCTCGCCTTGGCCGCGACGTAGGCGTCCATCGAGCCGTGCCAGTCGAGGTGATCCTCGCTGAGGTTGAGGACGACCGCCGCGTCGGGCTCGAAGCCCTGGGCCGTGTCGAGCTGGAAGCTCGACAGCTCGAGCACCCAGACCTGGGCCCAGTCCTCGCGCGGCCGCGCCAGCACCTCGGCCAGCGTGGCGAGCAGGCTCGGGCCGATGTTGCCGGCGGTCGCGACGCGATGGCCGGCGCGCTCGACGAGCAGCGCGGTCATCGCCGTCGTCGTCGTCTTGCCGTTGGTGCCGGTGATGGCGAGGACCTTCGGCGCATAGGCCCCGGCCTCCCGCAGGTCGGCGAGCGCACGCACGAAGAGGTCGAGCTCGCCCATCACCGCCAGGCCGCGCGTACGGGCAGCCTGCAGCAGCGGCGCGATCGCCGGATCGTGCGGCGCGAGCCCGGGGCTCTTCAGCACGAGGGCCACCTCGGCGGTCAGCGCGTCGTCCAGTGGGCCCGACAGCCGCTGCGCCGCCGGCACCCGCTCGGCCAGCGCCTCGGCTTGCGGCGGCGCCTCGCGCGAGTCCCACACGCGCACGCGCGCGCCGTGCGCGGCGCACCAGCGCGCCATCGCCAGGCCGGAGTCGCCCAGACCCAGCACGAGCACGTCGAGGTTGGACAGGAATTTCATCGAAGCTTCAGGCTCGCGAGCCCGACCAGGCACAGCAGCATCGTGACGATCCACGCACGCACGACGACCTGCGTCTCGGGCCAGCCCTTCTTCTCGAAGTGGTGGTGCAGCGGCGCCATCAGCAGGATGCGGCGACCGGTGCCGGTGCGCTTCTTGGTCCACTTGAACCAGGCCACCTGCGCCATCACCGACAGCGCCTCGATCACGAAGACGCCGCCCATGATGCCGAGCACGATCTCCTGCCGCGTGATGACGGCGATCGTGCCGAGGGCGCCGCCGAGCGCGAGCGCGCCGACGTCGCCCATGAAGACCTGTGCCGGATGCGCGTTGAACCACAGGAAGGCCAGCCCCGCGCCGGCCATCGCGGCGCAGAAGATCAGCAGTTCGCCGGCGCCGGGGATGTAGGGGAAGAGCAGGTAGCGGCTGAAGTTCACGTTGCCGACGATGTAGGCGAAGATGCCCAGCGCCGAGCCGACCATCACCACCGGCATGATGGCCAGGCCGTCCAGGCCGTCGGTCAGGTTGACGGCGTTGCTCGCGCCGACGATGACGAAGTAGGTCAGGCCGATGAAGCCGAACACGCCCAGCGGGTAGCTGATCGTCTTGAAGAAGGGCACCATCAGGTCGGCCTTCGGCGGCAGCTCGTTGGAGAAGCCGCTCTGCACCCAGCGCAGGAAGAGCTCCAGCACGCGCAGGTTCGACGTCTCCGACACCGAGAACGCCAGGTACAGCGCTGCCAGCAGCCCGATCACCGAC
This sequence comes from uncultured Rubrivivax sp., assembly GCA_937975735.1. Lineage (GTDB taxonomy): Bacteria > Pseudomonadota > Gammaproteobacteria > Burkholderiales > Burkholderiaceae_C > Rubrivivax. The sequence continues at coordinate 369 of CALJUI010000264.1, read as the reverse complement.
TGCCAGAAGTACTTTTCGGCCGAGCGCATGCCCTCCGGGTTCTTGTGCACGACCTTGCGCCAGTCGTCGACCCAGCCGATCGCGCCGAAGCCGAAGGTCACGATCATCACGATCCAGACGAAGCGGTTGCTCCAGTCGAACCACAGCAGCGTCGACACGCCGATGCCGATCAGCACCAGCACGCCGCCCATCGTCGGCGTGCCGCGCTTGCTCATGTGCGCGGCCACGCCGTACTCGCGGATCGGCTGGCCGATCTTCAGCTCGGCGAGCTTGCGGATCACCCAGGGCCCGAAGGCCAGGCCGATCAGCAGCGCCGTCATCGCCGCCAGCACGGCGCGCAGCGTCAGGTACTGGAACACGCGCAGGAAG
>CALJUI010000263.1 GCA_937975735.1 uncultured Rubrivivax sp. | reverse complement strand
CGTTCGGGCGGCGCTGTGCCGCACAAGCTCGGCGTCACGCTGTCGCTGGCCAAGTTCGACAAGATCCTCAAGCTCGACCCGGCCAGCCGCACCGCCGTCGTGCAGTGCGGGGTGCGCAACCTGGCGATCAGCGAGGCGGCCGCACCGCACGGCCTGTACTACGCGCCCGACCCGAGCAGCCAGATCGCCTGCACGATCGGCGGCAACGTCGCCGAGAACTCCGGCGGCGTGCACTGCCTGAAGTACGGCCTGACGCTGCACAACGTGCTGCGCGTGCGCGGTTTCACGGTCGAGGGCGAGCTGGTCGACTTCGGCTCCGAGGCACTCGATGCGCCGGGGCTGGACCTGCTGTCGGCGATCGTCGGCAGCGAGGGCATGCTGGCGGTGATCAGCGAGGTCACCGTCAAGCTGGTGCCCAAGCCGCAGCTCGCGCGCTGCATCATGGCCAGCTTCGACGACATCCGGCGCGCCGGCGACGCGGTCGCGGCCATCATCGCCGCCGGCATCATCCCGGCCGGCCTCGAGATGATGGACAAGCCGATGACCGCCGCGGTCGAGGACTTCGTCAAGGCCGGCTACGACCTGTCGGCCGAGGCCATCCTGCTGTGCGAGAGCGACGGCACGCCCGAGGAGGTGGCCGAAGAGATCGACCGCATGCTCGACGTGCTGTCCGGCGCCGGCGCGACGCGCATGGAGGTCAGCAAGGACGAGGCGCAGCGGCTGAAGTTCTGGAGCGGGCGCAAGAACGCGTTCCCGGCCTCGGGCCGCATCAGCCCGGACTACATGTGCATGGACTCGACGATCCCGCGCAAGAAGCTCGCCGACATCCTGCTGGCGATCCAGGACATGGAGAAGAAGTACGGCCTGCGCTGCGCCAACGTCTTCCACGCCGGCGACGGCAACCTGCACCCGCTGATCCTGTTCGACGCCAACGACGCCGACCAGCTGCACCGCTGCGAGCTCTTCGGTGCCGACATCCTGGAGACCAGCGTCGCGCTCGGCGGCACGGTCACCGGCGAGCACGGCGTCGGCATCGAGAAGCTGAGCTCGATGTGCGTGCAGTTCAGCCCGGAGGAGCGCGCGCAGATGACGGCGCTGAAGGCCGCGTTCGACCCGCAGGGCCTGCTGAATCCGGGCAAGGTGATCCCGACGCTGCAGCGCTGCGCCGAGTACGGGAAGATGCACGTGAAGAAGGGCCTGCTGCCGTTCCCGGAGCTCGAGAGGTTCTGATGCCCGATCCGGCACTCGACGAGCTGGTCGACCGCGTGCGCCAGGCCCAGGCCTCGCGCACCGCGTTGTGCATCCGCGGCGGCGGCACCAAGGACTTCTACGGCGAGGTGCCGCAGGGCGAGCCGCTGGATCTGCGCGGTCTGAGCGGCATCAGCAGCTACGAACCGAGCGAGCTGGTGGTCACGGTGCGCGCCGGCACGCCGCTGTCCGAACTCGAGGCGACCCTGGCCGAGCAGGGCCAGTGCCTGCCCTTCGAGCCGCCGCGCTTCGGCACGACGGGCACGGTCGGCGGCATGGTCGCGGCCGGCCTCGCCGGCCCGGCCCGCGCGGCGGTCGGCGGCGTGCGCGACTACATGCTCGGCGCGACGATGCTCGGCGGCCGTGCGGAGGTGATGAGCTTCGGCGGCCAGGTGATGAAGAACGTCGCCGGCTACGACGTGTCGCGGCTTCTGGTCGGTTCGCTCGGCGTGCTCGGCGTGATCTGCGAGGTCTCGCTGAAGGTGCTGCCGATCCCGCCGGCGATGGCCACCGTGCGCTTCGAGATCGGCGAGGCGGACGCGATCCGCCAGCTCAACGCCTGGGGCGGACAGCCGCTGCCGATCAACGCCAGCGCCTGGTGGGACGGCATGCTCGTCGTGCGGCTGGCCGGCGCGCGCGCGGCGGTGCAGTCGGCGCGCGAACGGCTCGGTGGCGAGCTGATCGAGGAGGCCACGGCCGCGACCTTCTGGACCGGGCTGCGCGACCAGACCGACGAGTACTTCGTCGGCGCGCGCAAGGCGGTCGAGGGCGGCGCGGCGCTGTGGAGACTGTCGCTGCCCTCGGTGGCGCCGCCGCTGAAGCTCGCCGGCCAGCAGCTCGTCGAGTGGGGCGGCGCCCAGCGCTGGCTGTGCAGCTCGCAGGCGGCCGGCGCGGTGCGCGACGCCGCCGCGGCTGCCGGCGGCCATGCCACGCTGTTCCGCGCCCTGGACAAGCGCGCCGGGGTGTTCGCGCCGCTGCGCACGCCCTTGGACCGCATTCATCGCCAGCTCAAGAAGGCCTTCGACCCCGACGGCCTGTTCAACCCCGGGCGCCTGTACCCGGCGATGTGGTCCTGAGCCACCGAGCACCCCCGACCCGATGCAGACCAATCTGGCCCCCGAGTTCAAGGGCACCCCCGACGGCGACGCGGCCGAGGCGATCCTGCGCAAGTGCGTGCACTGCGGCTTCTGCACCGCCACCTGCCCGACCTACCAGCTGCTCGGCGACGAGCTCGACGGTCCGCGCGGCCGCATCTACCTGATGAAGCAGGTGCTCGAGGGCGGCGAGGTCACGCGCAGCACGCAGCTGCACCTGGACCGCTGCCTGACCTGCCGCAACTGCGAGAGCACCTGCCCGAGCGGGGTGCAGTACGGCCATCTGGTCGACATCGGCCGCGAGATCGTCGAGCGCCGCGTCGAGCGCCCGCGCGGCGAGCGCGCGGTGCGCTGGCTGCTCAAGGAGGGCCTGACCTCGCCGCTGTTCGCCCCGGCGATGAAGCTCGGCCAGCTCGTGCGTCCGCTGCTGCCGGGCGCGCTCAAGCACAAGGTGCCGGCCAAGGGCGGCGCGCGCGCCCACATGTGGCCGACGCGCGAGCACCCGCGCAAGGTGCTGATGCTGCTCGGCTGCGTGCAGCCGGCGATGATGCCCAACGTCAACAGCGCCACCGCGCGCATGCTCGACGCGGTCGGCATCCAGACCCTGGTGGCCGACGGCGCCGGCTGCTGCGGCGCGATCCGCACCCATCTGAACGACCGCGAGGGCGGCCTGGCCGACATGCGCCGCAACGTCGACGCCTGGTGGCCCCTGGTGGAGGGCCTGACCTCGCAGGGTCAGGTCGAGGCCATCGTGATGAACGCGTCCGGCTGCGGCGTCACGGTCAAGGACTACGGCCATGCGCTGGCCCACGACCCGGCCTATGCCGACAAGGCCGCACGCATCGCCTCGCTGACGCGCGACCTCGGCGAGCTGCTCGTCGAGATCGCGCCGGCGCTCAAGCCCCGGCTGCACGGCAGCAAGGGCCGCCGTCTCGCCTTCCACCCGCCGTGCACGCTGCAGCACGGCCAGCAATTGCGCGGCGGCATCGAGGACGGACTGCGCACGCTCGGCTTCGAGGTCGAGCTGGCGCGCGCCGACAGCCACCTGTGCTGCGGCTCGGCCGGCACCTACAGCGTGCTGCAGCCCGGGCTGGCCTTCCAGCTGCGCGACCACAAGCTCGAGCAGCTCGCGCCGATCGGCGCGGAGGTCATCGTGTCGGCCAACATCGGCTGCATCCAGCACCTGCAGACCGGCACGGCGACGCCGGTGCGGCACTGGGTCGAGGTCGTCGACGAAGCGCTCGCCGGCCTCGCCCGCTGACCCCGGGGATGCCTGGCTTGGTGGCGGCCGGAGAAGTCCCTATAATTCCTCCAACGCAAAGTAAGCGTGCGCTCACACTGCCAGAACACCAAAAGCAGCGGAGCGGATGAACTCACCACTGGATCTACGGAAGGCTTCGCATGACCGACACCGCCTCCTACCACCGGCTGCTCGTGCTGGTCGATGACTCACCGCTCGGCAGGCACACGGCCGAGGAAGGCGTGCGCATCGCGCGGGTGCTCGGGGCGGAAGTGCTGTTCCATGCCGCGATCCCGCCGGCGCCGCCGATGCTGGGCGAAGTCGACGTCGCGATGTTCGAGCCGATCGCCGACCACGAGACCCTCGGCCGCGAGCGCGCCGACCGGGCGCTGGCGGCGGCGCGCGAACGCGCACAGGCCGCCGGCGTGGCGTTCAAGACCCTGGTCACCGTCGGCACCGACGTCGCAGAGGCGGCCAACCAGGCCGCCAACGAGAACGACTGCGCGATGATCGTCGTCGGCTCGCACGGCCGCGGCACGATCGCCCGCATCGTGCTCGGCAGCGTGATGGCGCATCTGACGCAGATCGCCGACAAGCCGGTGCTCGTGTGCAAGCTGCACGAGACCGAGACCACCGAGCCCAAGGCCAGCGGCCTCACCGCATGAACGACCTGCTCGCTTGGCTGGACCGCTTCTCGTCGGTCCTGTCCAAGCCGCTGTTCACCGTCGGCCAGACGCCGGTGACGCTGATGTCGCTGGCCCTGGTGGCGTTGCTGGTGCTGGCGATCTGGTGGCTGGCCAGCCTGCTCGAGCGCGGCCTGCTGCGGCTGACCAAGCGCGCCGGCGCGCACCCGCTGAAGGTCGCGCAGCTGCACCTGATCGGCCGGCTGATCCGCTACACGGTCTGGGTCATCGGCACGATCGTCGTGCTGAACCAGGCCGGCATCGACCTGTCCAGCGTCGCGCTGATCGGCGGCGCGGTGGCCTTCGGCCTGGGCTTCGGGCTGCAGAACGTCTTCTCGAACTTCATCAGCGGGATCATCATCCTGCTCGAGGGCGGGCTGCGCATCGGCGACTTCGTGGACCTGGAGTCCGGCGTGCGCGGCCACGTGCGCGAGATCGCGATGCGCTACACCCGCGTCACCACCAACGACTCGATCGACGTGCTGGTGCCGAACTCGGAGTTCATCAACGGCCGCGTCATCAACTGGACCTTCGACGCCGAGTACCGCCGCATGCGCATCCCCTTCGGCGTCGCCTACGCCACGCCGAAGGAGACGGTGCGCGAGGCGGCCATCGCCGCGGCCAAGCACGTCGACGGCATCCTCGACGAGGACGGCCGGCGGCCGACCGCCTGGCTGGTCGAGTACGGCGACAACTCGATGAACTACGAACTCGTCGTCTGGGCCAACCGCCAGCTGACCACGCACCCGGCATCGACGCAGGCCAAGCTGATGTGGGCCCTGGACGACGAGCTCAAGGCGCGCGGTGTCGAGATCCCGTTCCCGCAGCGCGACCTGCACGTGCGCAGCGGCCGGCTCGACGTGCGGCTGGAGCGCGCGACGCGCGCCACCGGCGAGTGAGCGGCGCTCAGGCCAGGCCGTAGCGCATCGCCAGCAGCACCGACAGCCCACCCCACATGATCAGGAACAGCGGCGCGCCGACGCGCGTGAAGTCGCCGAAGCGGTAGCCGCCGGCATTCATCACCAGCAGGTTCGTCTGGTAGCCCATCGGCGTCAGGTAGCACAGGTTGCAGCCGAACAGCACGGCCAGCACGTAGGGCTCCGGCGGCAGGCCGAGCGAGCGCGCGATCTCCACCGCCAGCGGCGTGCCGATGGCCGCCGACGCGTTGTTCGAGACGAAGTTCGTCATCAGCCCCATCAGCGCCATCAGCGCGGCCATCACCCAGGCGCCGGACCAGCCGGCGGTCAGCGCGATGAAACCCTGCGCGAGGAAGGCGGTGCCACCAGTGGCGGTGAGTGCATCGCCCAAGGCGAGGCTGGCCGCGACCAGCAGCGCGACCTTGGCCGACAACGCGCTGCCGACGTCGTGCCAGGCGATGCAGCGCGTGGCCAGCAGCAGCAGCACGCCGACCAGCGCGCCGAGCGCGATCGGCACCCCGCCCAGGCTGGCCGCCAGCACCACGCCGGCCAGCGTGGCCAGCGCGATCAGCGACTTGTCCTGGCGCGGCAGCGACAGCTTCTCGTCGAGCATCAGGCCGTAGCCGTCGCGCTGCACGGCCTGCAGCGCTTCCGGCGAACCCTGCAGCAGCAGCACGTCGCCGGGTCTCACTTGCAGGTCGGCGATGTCCTCGCGCAGGGTTTGGCTGCCTCCGCTCGCGCGGCGCAGACCGTTCAGCGCCCGTTGGTAGGTCGCTGCCCGGCGCTCGCGGCGCACGGTGCTCCCGATCAGTGCCGAGTCGGGCGCCACCACGAGTTGGGCCGCCAGCGTCTGCGCCGCCGGCGCGTCGTCGTCCTCGGCCGGCTCCTGCTCGTGCGAGTGCAGCGGCGCCTTCAGTCGGGCCTCGTACTCCTTCAGGTTCTCGGCCGTGTCCTGCACGATCAGCTTGTCGCCGGCGGCCAGCTTCACCGTCGGCAGCGGCGCGATGTCGATGCCCCCCGCACGGCGCACCTGGCGCAGCGGCATGCGCGACCCGGCGCGCTCGAGCACCTCGTGCAGTTGCGCGCCGTCGAGCCAGGAGTCGGCCTGCACGCGCAGCTCGGCCTCGAACACCGGCTGTGAGCCGAGCGCCTCGTCGCCCTTGACGTGGCGCAGCATCAGCGGCGCCACCAGCCACAGGAACAGCAACGCTGGCACCGCCGCCAGCGCGACGACCGGGAAGAACTCGAACATGCCGAAGCGCGCGGCGCCGAGGTCGGCGGCCAGCGACACGACGATCAGGTTGGTCGAGGTGCCGATCGTCGTCGCCATGCCGCCGATCAGCACCGCGTAGTTCATCGGCATCAGCATGCTGCCGGGCGCGCGGCCGGCGCGCTGCAGCGCGGCCACCAGCAGCGGGATCAGCAGCACCACGACCGGCGTGTCGTTCATCACCCCGCTGGCCGCCGCCGCGCCGACCAGCACGATCAGCAGCGCCGCCGCCGGCGACTTCTCGAGCAGCCAGGCCAGCTTGCGCGCCGCCGGCGCGAGCGCGCCGGTCAGCACCAGGGCGTGTCCGAGCACCATCAGCGCGCAGATCGCCACCAGCGCCGGATGGCCGAAGCCCTCGAAGAAACGGTACGGCACGACCTCCGGATGCGGGAAGACGAAGAACACCGCGGGCAGCACGATCAGGATCGCCAGGCACACCGAGCCGATCTCGAAGCGGTCCCAGATGAAGACAGCGAAGACGATCGCGGTGAAGGCCAGCAGCAGCACCGCATGGCCGGACAGGCCGCCGGTGGCGAGCGCGTCGAGGGTCAGGTTCATGGGGGCCGAGCCTAACCCAGGCCCGGGCCGCGCCGATGCCGGCTCAGAACCCGTACCGCGCGGCCACCAGCCAGGACAGCGCGGCCCACATGATCAGGAACATGGGCGCGCCGACGCGCGTGAAGTCGGCGAAGCGGTAGCCGCCGGCGGTCATCACCAGCAGGTTGGTCTGGTAGGCCATCGGCGTCAGGAAGCACAGGTTGCAGCCGAACAGCACCGCCAGCACGTAGGGCTCCGGCGGCAGGCCGAGCGTGCGCGCGATCTCCACCGCCAGCGGCGTGCCGATGGCCGCGGCAGCGTTGTTCGAGACGAAGTTCGTCAGCAGACCCATCAGGCCCATCAGCGCCGCCAGCACCCAGGCCGGGGACCAGCCGCCGGCGAGCTCGGTGAAGCCCTGCGCCAGCGCCGCCGTGCCGCCGGTGATCGTCAGTGCGTCGCCCAGCGCCAGGCTGGCCGCGACCAGCAGCACCACGTCGACCGACAGCCCGGCGCCGACGTCACGCCAGGCCAGCGTGCGCGTGGCCATCAGCACGACCACGCCGACCATCGCCGCCAGCCCGATCGGCACGCCGCCGAAGCCGGCCGCCGCGACCACCCCAGCCAAGGTCAGCAGCGCGACGGTGGCGTGGCGCTGGCGCGGCAGCGCCAGCTGTTCGTCGAGCAGCAGGCCGACGCCGTCGCGCTGCAGGTTCTGCAACGCCGCGGCCGGGCCCTGCATCAGCAGCACGTCGCCGGACTCGACGCGCAAATCGGCCAGGCCGGCGCGCTGCATCGTGTGGCCGCCGCCGGCCTTGCGCAGGCCGATCACGATCAGCTGGTACTTGGCCGCCAGGCGCTCGCCGCGGATCGTCCGGCCAACCAGCGGCGACTCGGGTGTCACGATCAGCTGCGCCGCCACCGCCTCGTTGTGCGCGTCGCCCTCGTCGTCCTCGAACGAATGCAGCGGCGCCTTCAGCCGCGACTCGTACTCCTTCAGGTTTTCCGCCGTGTCCTGCACGACCAGCCGGTCGCCGGCGTGCAGCCGGGCCGACGGCAGCGGCGTGACGAGCACGTCGTTGGCGCGCAGGATCCAGCGCAGCGGCAGCCGCGATTCGGTGCGCCGCAGCACCTCGTGCAGCTCGGCGCCGTCGAGCCATGACCCCTCGACGACGCGCAGCTCGGCGTCGAACACCGGCTGCGCCTCCACCGGCGCGGTCGGCGCCACCTTGCCGAGCATCAGCGGCGCGACCAGCCACAGGTACAGCACCGTCGGCACCGCGGCGATCGCGACGATCGGCAGGAAGTCGAACAGGCCGATCTTGGCCACGCCCATGCCGGCGGCCAGCGAGACGACGATCAGGTTGGTCGAGGTGCCGATCGTCGTCGTCATGCCGCCGACCAGCACCGCCCCGTTCATCGGCAGCAGCATCGAGCTCGGCTCCAGCCCGACCCGCTTGAGGGCCGAGATCAGCAGCGGGATCAGCAGCACGACCACCGGCGTGTTGTTCATCACCCCGCTGGCCGCGCCGGCGCCCAGCAGCACGGCCAGCAGCGCCAGCCGCGGCGAGCGCTTGATCAGCCAGGCCAGCCGCCGCGCCGACGGCGCCAGCGCCCCCGTCAGCACGAGGGCATGGCCGAGCACCATCAGCGCGCAGATCGCCACCAGCGCCGGGTGGCCGAAGCCGGCGAGAAAGCCGTACGGGTCCACGCCCGGCAGCGGGAACACGAAGAACAGCGTCGGCAGCAGGATCAGCACGACCATGCTGACCGAGCTGATCTCGAAGCGGTCCCAGACGAAGACCGCGAACACCACGGTGGTGAACAGCAGCATCAGCACCGCATGGCCCGACAAGGCGCCGATCGCGAGCCAGTCCAGCGTGAACGGGGGCATCGGCGCAGACTATCAGCCCGCCGGGCCGGGCGCACTGCGCCGTTTGCGCGGCGCGCCGCGCTCAGCGCAGCGGCTGGGACCAGACCAGCATGGCCTGGCCGTCGCCGGCCGGCAGCAGCGACACGCTGGTGCCCTCGCGCAGCTCCATCGTCAGCGCCGGCGTCGCGCGGCGGCCGAGCTGGTGGCGCACCGCGCCACGCAGACCGATCGCCAGGCCGACCGAATAGCGCAGACCGCCGGCCTCGGCCCGCGCGAACTCGGGCTTCCAGATCCGGCGCGAGACCTCGCCGTTGGCGCTGACGTCGTTGCCGCTGAACCAGGGCTCGTCGGCGGACGCGGATCCCGCCACGGCAAGCAGCAGGCCGATCAGGAGCGGGCGCAGGGCACGGGGCATGCCCCAGTGTGACCCGCGCCGGCCGCGAGCAGGCGTTCGATGTGCGGCCGGTCGTGTTTCACCGGTTGCAGGACGTGTCGGCGCCGCTCGGGCGCCGAGCACCGGATGCCAACCCGGTCACGGCCCGCTGGGTTACGCTCGCGCGGATCGAAGCCCCGGGAGCCCCATGAGCCACCTCCTCGCCCTCGACCAAGGCACGTCGAGCTCGCGCGCCATCGTGTTCCGCCCCGACGGCGGCATCGTCGCGATGGCCCAGCAGGAGTTCGCGCAGATCTTTCCCCAGCCCGGCTGGGTCGAGCACGACGCCGACCAGATCTGGGACACCCAGCTCGCCGTCGCGCGCGAGGCCCTGTCGAAGGCCGGGCTGACGGCCGGCGACATCGCCGCGATCGGCATCACCAACCAGCGCGAGACCACGGTGGTGTGGGACCGCCGCACCGGCCGGCCGATCCACCACGCCATCGTCTGGCAGGACCGGCGCACCGAACCGCTGTGCGCGAAGCTGCGCGCGACCGAAGGCCTGGAGGCGCGGATCGCCGCCAGCACCGGGCTGCGCATCGATGCCTACTTCTCGGCCACCAAGGTCCGCTGGCTGCTGGACCAGGTGCCCGGCGCGCACGTGGCGGCGGCCAAGGGTGAGCTGGCCTTCGGCACGATCGACAGCTGGCTGATGTGGAAGCTGACCGGCGGGCGGGTCCACGCCACCGACGTGAGCAATGCCGCGCGCACGATGCTGTTCGACATCCGCCACCAACGCTGGGACCCCGAGCTGCTGGCCGCGCTGCACGTGCCCGACAGCCTGCTGCCCGCGGTGCACCCGTCGAGCCACCGCTTCGGCGAGACCGACCCCGCGCTGTTCGGCGCGCCGATCGCCATCGCCGGCGTCGCCGGCGACCAGCAGAGCGCCCTCTTCGGCCAGGCCTGCTTCCAGGCCGGTCTCGCGAAGAACACCTACGGCACCGGCTGCTTCATGCTGATGCACCAGGGCGGGCAGTTCCGGGCGTCCCGCCACGGCCTGATCACCACTGCCGCGGCCCAGTCCGGTTCGCAGCCGCAGTTCGCGCTGGAAGGCAGCGTCTTCGTCGGCGGCGCGGTGGTCCAGTGGCTGCGCGACGGGCTGAAGGCGATCCGCGCCAGCGGCGAGGTGCAGGCCTTGGCCGAGAGCGTGCCCGACAGCGGCGGCGTGGTCTTCGTGCCGGCGCTGACCGGGCTCGGTGCGCCCTACTGGGACGCCGACGCGCGCGGCACGATCACCGGGCTGACGCGGGGCAGCGGCGTCGCGCACATCGCGCGCGCGGCGCTGGAGAGCATCGCCTTCCAGAGCGCGGCGCTGCTGCAGGCGATGAACGCCGACGCCACCGCCGCCGGCGGTGCGCCGGTGAGCGAACTGCGCGTCGACGGCGGCGCCTGCGTCAACGACCTGCTGATGCAGTTCCAGGCCGACCTGCTGGGCATCCCGGTGGTGCGGCCGAAGGTCATCGAGACCACCGCCCTCGGCGCGGCCTACCTGGCCGGGCTGGCGACCGGCGTCTACCGCAGCCCGGCCGAATTGGAGGAGCAGTGGTCGGTGGAGCGGGTGTTCGAGCCGTCGATCGGCCGCGACGAGGCGACCGAGCGGATGGCGGCATGGGAACGCGCGGTGCGCCAGGCGCGGGCGCGGTGAGCGGGTCCGCCGGCCGAGCGCTGCGGTCGGCACGGCCGCCAATGGACGCCTTGGTGGACATCGTGCCCGTCGCCGTCGACCTGGCTGCCGGCTACCGGGCCTGCCTGGACGTGGTCGCGCGCGAGAAGCGCTACCTGGCGCAGATCGAGGCCCTGCCGCTCGACAGGATCGAGGCGTTCGTGCGCGACAGCGTCGCCACCGATGCGGTGCAGTTCATGGCCGTTCAGGGCCGGCAGGTCGTCGGCTGGGCCGATGTCTTTCCGTCCTGGGCCCACGCGGTCGCCCATTGCGGCTCGCTGGGCATGGGCGTCCTGCCGGCGTTCCGCGGGCAGGGCATCGGCCGGCGCCTGCTGCAGGCCTGCATCGACAAGGCGAGGGCCAAGGGCATCACGCGCATCGAACTCGAGGTCCGCGCCGACAACCAGCCGGCGATCGGGCTGTATCGGTCGATGGGTTTCGAACAGGAAGCGGTCAAGCGCCGGGCGATGCGCTTCGACGGCCACTACCACGATGCCCTTCTGATGAGCCTGCTGGGCCCGGATTGAGCGCGTCCCTCCAGGTCGGCGTCAGCTCCGTGTCAGCCTGACGATGGATTGTGCAGTGCAACATGACCACTGCAACGCACCCGCCGATGCGCCTCCATCTGGAGGACGTGCTCGGCAGCCTGCAGCACGCGCGACGGGACGAGGATCTCGGCCGCCTCGCGTTGTTGACCTACTGGGACGTCCGCAAGTGGGCGCGCTGGGCGCACAAGGACGCACTGGCCGCGCTGGCCGGGGACGTCGTGGCCCGGCAGCCGTTCCCGTCACGGTCGGACTTCCTCGCGCTGGTCGACGAGATCATCGATCAGCTGGAGCAGATCCGCCTCGCTGCGCCCTGAGGCGTCCGCCTTTCAGCGGCGCGAGGCCCCTGCGCCGGCGCGCGGGTGCCGATAGCGCAGCGCCCGGCCGCCCAGGATCTCGATCGTGCCATCGGCCACCGCGCCGAGCCGCTCCGCCAGCCGGACCGAACGGTCGTTGCCCGGCCGGATCAGGCTGATCAGCTCGGCCGGCACGCCGAGCCGGTCGCGGCCGGCGGCCAGCGCGGCGCCCGCGGCCTCGAAGGCCAGGCCCTGGCCCCAGGCCTCGCGGGCCAGCAGCCAGGCCAGTTCGCAGGCCGGCCAGCCCTCGGGATGCAGGAAGCCGACCCGGCCGATCAGGCCGCCGCCATCGAGCCGCTCGACGGCCCACTGGCCGTAGCCGCGCAGCGGCCATTCGCCGGCCAGCATCGCCATCTGCCGCCAGGCCATGTCGCGTGCGATCGGCCCGCCGGCGCCGATGTGGCGCATCACCTCGGGGTCGGCACAGATCGCGGCATAGGCGTCGAGGTCGTCGCCGCGAAAACCGCGCAGCCGCAGCCGCGCGGTGCCGAGTTCGGGCGCGGTCGGGTTCACGGTGCCAGGTGCTTGCCCAGGAAGCGCTCCATCGCCCCGTAGAACTCGAAGCGGTTCTCCTCGTTGGCGAAGCCGTGGCCTTCGTTGTCCTTGACGATGTACTCGACGTCGACGCCGCGCTTTCTCAGTGCCTCGACGATCTGGTCGCTCTCGGCCTTGTTCACGCGCGGGTCGCGCGCGCCCTGCGCGACCAGCAGCGGGGTCTTGATCCTGTCGGCGTTCAGCGCCGGCGAGGTGGCGGTCATGCGCGCCTTGTCGGCCGGGTCCTCGGGGTTGCCGACCATCTGGTACATCTGCTGGCGGAACGGCTCCCAGTACGGCGGGATCGTGTTCATGAAGGTGAACAGGTTGGACACGCCGACGTAGTTGACCGCCGCGGCGTAGAGGTCCGGCGTCTTGGTCACGCCCGACAGCGTGGCGTAGCCGCCGTAGCTGGCGCCGTAGATCGCGATGCGCTTCGGGTCGGCGATGCCCTGCCGGATCAGCCATTGCACACCGTCGGTGATGTCGTCCTGCATCGCCAGCCCCCACTGCTTGAAGCTGGCCTCCCAGAACGCGCGGCCGTAGCCGGTGGAGCCGCGGAAGTTCATCTGCAGCACGCAGTAGCCGCGGTTGGCCAGGAACTGCACCTCCGGGTTGAAGCCCCAGCCGTCGCGCGCCCAGGGGCCGCCGTGCGGGTTGATCACGCAGGGCAGGTTCTTCGCCGGCCGGCCCACCGGCAGGGTCAGGTAGCCGGGGATCGTCAGGCCATCGCGCGCGGCATAGCTGATGGGCTGCATCGCCGCCATCTGCTCGGGCTTCAGCCAGGGCGAGATCTCGCCGAGCAGCGTCAGCGTGTCGGCCTTGGCGTCGTAGAGGTGGCGCGCGCCGCGGGTGCGGTCGTTGAACGCGGCGACGACGAACTTGTCCTCGGCCAGCGTGGCGCTCTGCAGGATCACGGTGTAGCCGGGCAGGCGCGCGGCCAGCCGCTCGAACATGCGCCGCATCACGGGGTCGAAGACCTCGCGGCCTGGCTTGTCGACGTTGTACTCGGCGGTGGCCAGCGTGCGCCGCGCGCGCGACCAGCTGGCGCCGTCGAGGTCGACCTGCGGGTGCCCGTAGACCACCTCCTCGGCGTCGGGCCGGGCGGGATCGATCAGCACCAACGCGGCCTTGTCGCGGCCGCGGTTGCTGATGGCGTAGAAGCGCCGGTTCTGAGCGTCGAAGAACTGCGGGCTGACGCTGGTGCGGAAGTCGGTGCTGAGCAGCGGCTTGAACGGCTCGCTCTCGGTCGCCCGGTACAGCACCGTGTTGTTGACGCCGTCGCTGGCCACGCCCAGGCGCACGCGGCCGTCATGGTCGGTCTGCCAGCTGATGATGTTGCCGGGGTTGGTGGCCACCAGCGTCTGCACGCCGCTCTTGACGTTGATGCGGTAGACGTCGAAGGCGCGCTTGTCGCGCTGGTTGTGCGCCACGAGGATGTGCTCGGCGTCGTCGGGCAGCGGGTCCACCACGCCGGCGCGCACGTTGTCGAACGGCGTCAGGTCGGTGACCTTGCCGCTGGCGGCGTCGACGGCGACGACGTGGAAGTTCTCGTCGCCGCCGAAGTCCTTGGCGTACAGCAGCGTGCCGGCGCCCTTCCAGAAGTAGTTGCTGATGTCGCGCGCGCTCTCGAAGCTGAGCTGCCGCGGCTCGCCGACAGGGCGGCTGCCGTCCAGCGGCTGCACGAAGATGTTCATGCGCCTGCTCTTGCCGTCGCTGCCGGGCGCCGGCTGCATGAAGCCGAGCATGCGCCCGTCGCCGGAGACGCGGTAGTAGCCGCGCTCGACGTTGCGGAAGAAGTCCCGCATCGGGATCAGCGGCGGCGGGGCCTCGGCGGACTGGGCGGCGGCGGGGGCGCCGAGGCCTGCCGGCGCGGCGCAGCCGGCGATCAGCGCGGCGGCCGTGAGGGCGGTGGCGGTGCTCAGCAGGGAGATCTTGCGCATGGACGTCGTCGATGGATGGGCCAGGGAGACGCGCATTGTCGCCAACCGCGGCGCGCCGGCGAGCGCGGTGCGACGAAAGGTCGTCGGCGCCGCATGGGCCGCATCCCGGCGGCTCAGCCGGTGCGCGGCTCGCAGCGCACCTCGGTGCGCACCGAATTGGCGATGAAGCACAGCCGGTGCGCCTCGTGGTGCAGGCGCTCGACCTCGGCCGCCTCGGGCCGCCGCGCGCCGCCGAAGCGCACGCGCGGGCGCAGCACGACCTCGGTCATCGCCAGGGCGCCGTCGGCGTTCTTCGCGAGCCGCCCGGCGGCCTCGTCGACGTAGTCGTCGACGAGCCAGCCGGCGCGGCTGGCCAGGTCGAGGAAGAACAGCATGTGGCAGCTGGCCAGCGAGGCGACGAAGGCCTCCTCGGGGTCGACCGCTGCAGGGTCGCTCATGGGCACCGGCACGACCTGCGGCGACGGCGAGGCCTCGACCACCGCGCCGCCGTCGAAGCGCCAGCGGTGCGTGCGGCGGTAGCGACGGTCGGTGAAGGGCTGGTCGCCGCGCGACCACTCGACGCTGGCATGGTGCTGGCTCATCCGGAGTATCGTCCGCGAATTCGACCCGGAGGATTCTGCCTTGCGCACATTGCACTACTACCCCGGCAACGCCAGCATGACGCCGCATCTGCTGATGCGCGAGCTCGGACTGGACTTCGAGCTGCAGCTCGTCGACCGCGCGCAGAACGCGCAGAAGTCGGCCGCCTACCTGAAGCTCAACCCGAACGGGCTGATCCCGGTGCTGGTCGAAGGCGATCTCGTGCTCTACGAGACCGCGGCGATCGTGCTGCACCTGGTCGACACGCATCCGCAGGCGGCGCTGGCCCCGCCGGTCGGCACTGCGGCGCGCGCGGAGTTCACCAAGTGGCTGTGCTGGCTGTCGAGCATGGTGCAGGCGACGATGCCGCTGTACTTCTACAGCAGCCGCTACGTCGACGAGGGCAACACGCAAGGCGCGGCGCAGGTCAAGGCGCACGCCGAGGCGCGCATCGCCGGCTTCATCGACCAGATCGAGGCACGGCTGGCGCGGCAGCCCTGGATGAACGGCGAGGCCTTCAGTGCGCTCGACCCCTACGCCTTCATGCTGTGCCGCTGGACGCGCGGCATGCAGCGCCCGGCGCGCACCCTGCCCCACATCGGCCCCTTCCTCGACCGCATGCTGGCGCGCCCGGCGACGCAGGCGGTGTTGCAGGCCGAAGGGCTGAGCGCGCCCTTCGTCTGATCCGCCCGCGCCGCCGCCCGGTCAGTTCGGGGCCAGCACGAAGGCGCGCACGTCGTGCGCGTCGTACTGCGACTGGCGCGACCAGCCGTTGGTGGCCCGGGCCCAGACGTGCAGGTTCTCGCTGAAGCCGGCGACCGGACATCCCCCCACCGCACATCCGGCCGGCAGGTTGTCGTTGAGCAGCTGCGCCACGGTGCGGGTGGCCGTGAAGCTGCCGCCGCCGACCGCACCGCCGTCGCTGTAGACGCCGTTGGCGCCGCGCGCGACGCTGAAGCCGTAGCTGGCGTACCCGTGCGGGTGACTGGCCGTCCAGGACATCGTGACGCTGTCGCCCGGCGCGTACTTGAGCACGCCGCAGCAGGGGTCGGCGACCGCGGCCGCGATCGCGGGCGGGGCGATGTCCGCGCTGCAGGGCTCGTTGTTCACGTGCAGCGTGATCACCATCGTGTTGCCCGCGACCAGGCCCAGGCCCGCCGCGTTGGCCGTCAGCACCGTGCTGCCGAGGTCGGTCGAGGTCGGCACGAAGTAGTTGATGCCGAGTGCGCCGATGTCGACGGCGGCGCCGGCGGCGTCGAAGAGCTCGACGCGCAGCTGGACCTTGCCGTCGAGCAACGGGGCGCCGTCGGCGGCGACGGTGTCGAACTTGCCGCTGGCGGTGTCCTCCACCACGTCGGGCTGGCTCCACTGCCCCTTCGGCGGGATCGCCGGCGGGATCTCGAACAGGTTGGCCTGCGCGCCCACGGTGTTCGGGCCCAGCGAGTAGGCGTCGAGCACGAGGTCGGTGCCGACCATGTGGGCGTAGTGGCGGCCGATCGATCCGTTCAGTGGCTTGTAGTCGCTGTCGGGCTCGGCATCGCGCTTCCACGACAGCCGGTAGTAGCGGACCCCGAGGCTGTCACGCAGCGCGTTGTCGAACTCGAGCCGCGGGCGCAGCGTGCCGCCCCAGGGCGCGTCGTCGGTGGTCAGGCCGCGCTGAGCCGCGGTCGGCGCGGGCGACGTGATGCCATGGACCCGGCTCAGCGCGTGGTTGCCGATGGCCATGAACAGCACCCAGTTGTCGCCGGCGATGATCGGCGGGCAGGGGGCGCAGGTGATGGCCAGCGGATGGCTCGTGCGCAGCGGAACCTCGGTGCCGCAGACGTAGTTCCACCAGGTGTGGCAGGCCACCGGGGTCGGTGCCAGGATGGTCACGTCGAAGAAGCCGAACAGGCGCTGCCGGGCCTTGAAGTACAGGTCCGGCTGGTCCGGATTGAAGACGCTCTTGAAGATGCGCGTGCGGAAGTGACCGCAGTCGTCGGTGACGGCGGTGCCGACGCGTTGCATCGTGACGGCCTGCGGATGCAGCCAGCACAGCAGCGGGCGCACGATGATGGCGTGGTCGAGCAGGGTCTGGCGGAAGGCCAGGTCGCTGAAGCGGCTCGCGGCCAGCCGCAAGGTGCTCATCGCCGCCGGGTCGCTGGCGGCCGGCATCGGGCCCGACCGCGCTTGCATCGCCGGTGCGGCGAACGGCACCGGGTCGGGACCGGGCCGCGGCCCGGGGAACGGCCCGGGAACGGGGCCGGGGAACGGATCGGGCAACGGCCCCGGCAAGGGACCGGGGCGGGGGTCGATGATGAGGTCGCGCAGGCGGTCGATCACGTCCCGCGGCAGGCGCGGCAGCACGACGTGCAGCGGATCGACCTCGTAGATCTCCACGGTGGCATGGCAGACCGGCATGTCGATGGACACGCCGTCGCGTTCGACCCGCTTCGTCAGCGTGCCCTTGACCAGGCAGCGGTTGATCAGCCAGGGGCGCCAGAGGTCGGCCGGCAGCGCCAGGTCGACCTCGAGCCGGGCGGCGCCGGCCTCCACCCTCAGGTGTCGCTCGGTCGCGCCGCGGCGCAGCAGGTCCTCGAGTGCGGGCGCCTCCTTGTCCTCGGCCGCCGGACCGGCGAGCATGCGCACGGCGGTGGGCCCGGCGCCCAGGTCGAGCGCCAGGCGGGCCTGGCCCTTGGCGTCGGTGGGCGACTGGGCGAGCAAGGCGCCGCCGGCCGAGTAGGCGTAGACGGCGACGGGCGGGCGCGTGTCCTTCGCGTCGGCATCGAGAAGAGGGGCGTTGACGACGACGCTGACGCGCCGCCGCTCTGATTTGCTGGGCTTGGTGGCCATGAGAGGGACTCCGGATACGAACGGCAAGGCAGCGGCGCGGGTGCCCGTCGGCGGTTCGATGCGCGGTGACCTTGCGTGTGCCGACGGCCCAACAAGCCTAGGTCGGCGCCGGCGCGGACGTATCCCTCGAAGGCGCGAGGGCGGCGCCGCAACCTAGGGGTTCGGCGCGCCGCTTTCGACGGCGCCAATGTCGCCGGCCGGTGGCCGGCCAGGCGCGTCAGTCGTCGTCGCCTTCCGGATCGTCGGCCAGATCGGCGGCGGCGTTGCGCTGCAGTTCGGCCTTCAGCGCCCGCGCCTCGTCGACGAACTGCGGCACCGGCACGGCCGGCGCCACCCGCAGCGCCGGCGGCCCCAGCTGGGACAGGTACAGCGGGCCCATCCAGCGGTCGGTGCTCTGGTGCTGACCGATCGACTGCAGCGCGACCATGGTCAGCAGCGCCGCGCCGAGCGCCAGCGTGATGCCGCGCGAGCGGCTCGGCAGCACGCGGATCGCGTGCGAGCGCACCATGCCGAAGAACAGCGCCGTCGACAGGATCGCCGCCGGCCCGAGCAGCCAGGGCCAGGACAGCGCGAAGGCGACCATCGGCACGATCCAGCGCACGGCGATCGAGGCCAGCGCCCAGCGCAGCGCGATCGCCACGTGCGGCCAGAACTCGAAGCGGTGGCGGAACAGCTTGCTCATCAAGCCCCACAGCGAGGCCCAGGCGGTCAGCGCGATCGGCACCGACAGCAGCGGCACCATCCACACCGTCAGCCGCGCGCCGGGATCGATCGCGACCGCGAACTCGGCCACGACCATCGCCCACAGCAGCAGCGCGGTGATCGCGACGCCGCGCGCCGGCTTCACGGTGGCCAGCGGCCGCTCGGGCGGGAGCGGCTCACCGGGCCAGCGCACGCGCAGCCCGGTCTGGCCGATCAGCCAGGGGCCGCGCGGCAGCTCGGCACCTTCGCCGGGCCGCAGCCGGCGCCGGCCGATCTGCACCGGATTGCGCGCCTCACCGGCCACCTGCAGCCGCAGCGTGCCGTCCTCGTCGGGCTCGATGCGCACGTGGGCAGCGGCGACATGCGGGTCGTCGAGCACGACGGTGTCGTCGAACCCGCGCCCGATCGTCACCGGCCAGGCCGCGACCTCGACCTGCTGCCGCACGCGTCCGTCGCGCTCGAGCAGCTCGATCAGCGCAAGCCGGTCGCCGCGGGGTCCACCCATGCGAATCCTTCCAGGTAGTGGGTGGCCAGGCGCATCGCGTTGTCGAAGCTCACGCCGCGCGCGTCGAAACGGCCTTGGGCGCCGACGGTCTCGCCGTCCATCGTCGCGACCAGCAAGTCCAGGTCGTACAGGCCCTCGAGCTTCTTGTGCGCCTGCAGGCACAGCACGGCGCGCAGCGGCAGCCCATCGCGGTCGACGAAGCGCTCGTGGCACTGCGGCGCGGTGCGCCAGCGCGACTTCGCGCCGAAGCCCTCGTTGGCGAAGCTCTTCGCATAGCGGTGCGCGAAGCGCAGCCAGCCCAGGCGCTCGCCGTCGTAGGCCTCGTGGCGCACGGTGATGAAGCCGGTCAGCAGCTCGCCGCTGACGTAGACGCGGCTGTCCATCGCGCAGTCGGAGCGCTCGAACTGCAGCCCGCGCAGCTCGTTCGGATTGCTCTGGCCC
Organism: uncultured Rubrivivax sp.; assembly: GCA_937975735.1. Lineage (GTDB taxonomy): Bacteria > Pseudomonadota > Gammaproteobacteria > Burkholderiales > Burkholderiaceae_C > Rubrivivax. Next base: position 8,366 of record CALJUI010000263.1, on the reverse strand, counting down.
CAGCACCGCATGAAGACCTCCTGCGGCACCGGGATGCGGTAGCGCGCATGGCCGGCGGAACGCCATGGCTGGGCCAGGAAGCGCTCGGTCAGCGCCGCCTGGTGCGCGCCGAGCTGGGTCGCCAGGGTCGGGTAGACCGGCCGGGTGATCGGCTTCGCGTCGCGGCTGCGCTCGAGCAGCGCCCGCGCGAAGGCCACCGGCACCAGGAAGCTGATCTGCTCGCCATCGCGCCGGCTGGCCACGTTGACGCCGATCACGCGCGCCTGCTCGTCCAGCGCCGGGCCGCCGCTCATGCCGGGGCTGAGCGAGCCGCCGAAGAAGATCGTCGGGACGAAGGCGCGTTCGACGAGGCCGTTGTAGCTGCCCTCGAGCACCGCGAAGCCGACGTCCAGCGGATTGCCCATCGCGTGGATGCGCTCGCCGCGCTGCAGCGGCTGGGCCTCGCCGCGCAACGCCAGCGCGCCGCGGCCGCGGAAGGCGTCCGGCTCGACCGGGCGCAGCAGCGCGAGGTCGTGCACGACGTCGATGTCGAGCAGCTCGAGCGCGCCCTGACGACCATCCGAGGTGACGTAGACGAGGCGGAAGCGCGCCGGCTGCATCGCGAACTGGCTGATCACGTGGTAGTTCGTGATCAGGTGGCCCTGCTCGCTGACCAGGAAACCGGAGCCGACGCTGGACTGGCTGTCCTGCCCCTTCAGCAATGTGCGCACCTGCAGCAGCCGCGTGCGTGCCTGCTCATAGACGCGCTGGCCGACCGGCGACACCAGCGCCGTCGGCGGGTCGATGCCCGGCACCGGCTGGGCCGGCACCAGCGCGGCGGCACCGGCGAGCGCACACGCGCAGGCGGCGCGGCGCAGGAGGTCGAAGACGGGCATCCGGCGGATTCTAGGAGCGCGCCGATCAGCCGCCCGTGCGCACGCCGAGCTTGAACGCGATCATCGCGCGCAGCTTGTTCGGCAGAACCGGCTTGATCAGCAGGTGGTAGTCGTGCTCGATCGCCTCGTCCTCGTGGCCGCCCAGGCTGCTGCCGGTGATCACGATGGCCGGCAGCTTGGCGCCCGGCCAGTGCGCGCGCAATGCCACCAGTGCGTCGATGCCGGTGCTGCCGGCCGGCAGCCGGTAGTCCACCAGCAGCAGGTCCGGGGCCTCCGGCGGCGCGGTGGCCAGCCAGGCCTTCACCGCGTCGACGGTGTCGAAGCCGACCACGCTCGCGCCCCAGGCCTTGAGCAGCACTTCCAGCCCTTCGCGCACCGCCTGCTCGTCCTCGACGACGACCAGCAGCCGGCCCTGCAGCGTCAGGCCGATCGGCGCGCGCGCGCCGCCGGACGGCGGCGCAACTTCGCGCGGCGCCTTGCCCACCGGCACCTCGAAGCCGAACACGGTGCCGTGGCCGATGCGCGAGCGCACCGTCACCTCGGTGCCCATCAGTCCGGCCAGGCGCTTGACGATCGCCAGCCCCAGGCCCAGGCCCTTGCGATGGTGCGCCTGCAGCGGCCGGTTGCCCTGGGCCTGGAAGAACTCGTCGAAGATGCGCGGCAGGCTCTGCTCGGAGATGCCGATGCCGCTGTCCCAGACCTGGATCAGCAGCCGCTCGCCGCGCGCGCGGCAGCTCACCAGCACGCCGCCGTCGTCGGTGTAGCGGATCGCGTTGCTGACCAGGTTGCGCAGCACGCGCTCGAGCAGCACCGGGTCGGCGTGCGCCACGTGGGCGTCGCCGCGCAGCGTCAGCTGCAGGCCCTTCTCGAAGGCGATCGGCTCGAAGTGCAGGCGCAGCCGCGCGAACAGCTCGCGCATGCGCACCGGCGCCGGATGGACCTCGACGCCGCCGGTGTCGATGCGGGTGATGTCGAGCAGTTCGCCGAACAGGCCCTCCAGCGCGTCGACCGACTCGTTGATGCTGTTGACCAGCGAGGCCACCTCGGGGTCCTGCACGCGCTGGCGCAGCGCCTCGGCGAACAGGCCCATCGCGTGCAGGGGCTGGCGCAGGTCGTGGCTGGCCGCCGCGAAGAACTGCGTCTTCGCGCGGTTGGCGGCCTCGGCGGCGCGGCGCGCGGCATCGGCCTCGGCCTTCTCGACGCGCAGTTGCAGCGACATCTGGTCGGTGCGCGACTTCAGGCGGATCGCCTGGCCGAGCGCGCTGCGCGAGGTGCGCGCCATCAGCACCGTGAGGCCGAACAGGATCGTCAGGATGCCGGCCATCTGCCAATGCCAGGCCTGCGAGTCGTCGGTGGCCACGCGCACGATCGCCGGCACCAGCACCAGCGAGATGAAGGCGATGAAGACGCGCCACTGCGTCGCCAGCAGCTGCACCGAGCCCAGGCAATAGGTGTAGACGGTGAGCAGCAGGGCCAGCCGGTGGTAGGGCTCGCCCAGCCCCCAGAACAGCCAGGCGGCGACGCCCCACATCGTGCCCTGCATCAGCACCAGCGCCTTCCAGCTCACGCGCCAGCGGCGCATCGTCGGATCGTCGGCGTTCGGCGTGCGACGGTAGCGCAGGTAGTGCAGCAGGCGCAGCACCCACAGCACACTGACGCCGGCGATCCAGCCGAGCATGTGCGCGCGCGAGGCCAGCGGCCAGAAGATCGCCGTCATCAGCACCAGGCGGGCGAAGGTGCCGGTCAACGAGGCCGGCGTCTGCGTGAACAGGGCCCGGACATGGTCGAGCTGCAGATGATCGTCCTGCAGCTCGCGGGTCGGCGCGCCGGCGGCCGGCGCCGCGGAAACGGTCATGCGCGCGGCCCTAGTTCGCGACGGAACGGCGCGTCGAGAAGCCGCCCTGCCCCTGCGTCATCTGGCTGACCGCCAGCACGGCCTGCGTGCGCGAGCTCACGTTGAGCGCGCGCAGCACCGCCGCGACATGGTCCTTGACCGTCTCGACCGACACGTTGAGCTGGCGCGCGATCAGCTTGTTCGGCAGCCCCTGCAGCAGCAGCTGCAGCACCTCGGTCTGGCGCGGCGTCAGTCCGATCGACTCGAGCGTGACCTTCTTCTGGTGCGGCTCGGCCTCGGCGTGCTCGGCCAGCCGGCGCAGCACCTCGGGCGCGTCGGTGCTGCCCGGCGGCTGCGCGAACACGTCCAGCCCGAGCATCGACGGCGGCACGTACAGGCCGCCGTTCATCACCAGCCGCAATGCCTCGAACAGGTACTCGTTGGAGGTGCGCTTGGGCACGAAGCCCATCGCGCCGAGGTCGATCGCGTGGATCACGTCGCTGACGCGCTCGGACGCCGACACCACGACCACGGGGATCGCCGGCCAGGTCTGGCGCAGCTCGGCCAGCACCTCGAATCCATCGGTCTCGCCGAGCGCGAGGTCGAGCAGCACGAGGTCGTAGCTGTCGTCCTCGGTCAGCGCCTCGCGCGCCGCCTCGGCGGTCTCGACGCCGCGCACCGAGACATGGTCGCCCAGGCCCTGGATCACGCTCTGCAGCGCGGCCAGGATGAGCGGATGGTCGTCGACCAGCAGCACTTTCATCGATCGGTCCTCGCGGTTGTCGCGGCGCCAGCGCCGCATCGTACGCGCCGGCCCGGTGGCGCCGGACCCCCCTTTGGGGGATGGTTCAGGCGAAGCGCCGTGCCAGCGACTCCGCCACGCAGGCGGGCTTGTCCGAGCCTTCGAGTTCCATCGTGCAGGTCACGGTCATCTGCGCGCCGCCGGCGATCGGCTCGAAGGCGTCGAGCACGAAATGCCCGCGCAGCCGGCTGCCGACGCGCACCGGCGCCGGGAAGCGCACGCGGTTCAGGCCGTAGTTGATGCCGGTGTGCGTGTCGGCGACGTGGAAGGCCGAGGCCGACATCGCCGGCAGCAGCGACAGCGTCAGGAAGCCGTGCGCGACGGTGGCGCCGAACGGCCCGTTCGCGGCACGCGCGGCGTCGACGTGGATCCACTGGCGGTCGTCGGTGGCCTCGGCGAAGGCGTCGATGCGCGACTGCTCGATGGTGATCCAGTCGCTGACGCCGATCTCGCGCCCGACCATCGCGGCCAGGTCGGCCAGGTGCTCGTAGCGGGTCACGGCCGCGCTCCGATCCAGTCGAGCAGTGGCGCCCACTGCGGCAGGTCGCGCTCGACGCGGCTCGGCGCCACGTCCCACAGCGTCAGCCCGCGCGCGGCCAGCTGCACGTAGTTCTGCGTGTCGCGCAGCGCGGCCACCGCCGGCACGGGCAATGAGCCGAGGAAGTGCTTGAGCTGCTCGAACGACAGCGTGTGATCGCGCACCCGCATCGCGACCAGGCCGACGCGGATGTCGGCAGCGCGCCGGTGCGCCTGAAGCGCCTGCACGAAGGCGTGCGTGGCCTGGATGTCGAACAGGCTCGGCTGCAGCGGGATCAGCACCTGGTCGGCGATCTTTAGCACCGCGTCGAGCCGCTTGCCGTGCAGCCCGGCCGGCGTGTCCAGCACGACGTGCGAGGTGCCCTTGGGCGCGCGCAGCACGTCCCCCTCGAGCACGTCCCAGCCGGCGATCGGCGGCAGCTGCGGCGGCCGCAGCGCGAGCCACTCGCGTGTCGACTGCTGACGGTCGACGTCGCCGAGCATCACCGCCCGGCCGCCGTGCGCGAGCGCGCCGGCGATGTTGGTCGCGAGCGTGCTCTTGCCCACGCCCCCCTTCGGATTCGCGATCACGATCACCGGCATGCGGCCCCTCCAGCCCGTTTTCGACGTTTCGGGTATGGTAGCCGCGGCCGTCCGCCGATCCCCATCCGACAAAACCCGCCACCGCGCCATGGCCGACATCGTCGTCCTCGTCGCCCATCCGCAGATGGCCCGATCGCGCGTCACGCGCCGGCTGATGCGGCGCGCCGCCGGCCTCGGCGCCGCGGTCGAGGTGCGCGACCTGTACGCCTGCCACCCCGACTACTGGATCGACGTCGCCGCCGAGCGCGCGGCTCTGCAGCCGGCGCGCCTGCTGGTCTGGCTGCACCCGATCCACTGGTACGGCATGCCCCCGCTGATGAAGCTCTGGCTCGACGAGGTCTTCGCCTTCGGCTGGGCCTACGGTCCGGGCGGCGACGCGCTGCGCGGCAAGGACCTCTGGCTCGTGACCTCCACCGGCGGGCCGGAGGCCTCGTATCGGCCCGACGGCCACAACCGCCACTTCTTCGACGCCTTCCTGCCGCCCTACGAGCAGACCGCCGCGCTCACCGGCCTGCGCTGGCTGCCGCCGCTGGTGCTGCACGGGGCGCATCGTGCCGGCGACGCCGAGCTGCAGTCGCACGAGGAGGTGTTCGCCGACCGGCTGGCGCGCTACCCCGACTGGCCGGAGATCGACGCGATGGCCGACGAGCCCGACTGCCGCGTGCCGGCCGCCGACCGGCCTTCGGCCTGATCCGCAGCGACGATGGAACACGGCGGCAACTGGCTCGGCACCAGCCTCGTCTATCTGGCGGCGGCGGTGCTGGCGGTGCCGATCGCGCGCCTGCTCGGCCTGGGCTCGATCATCGGCTACCTCGCTGCCGGCATCGCGATCGGTCCCTGGGGCCTGGCCCTGGTGACCGACCCCCGGACGATGCTGCACGTGGCCGAGTTCGGCATCGTGCTGATGCTCTTCCTGGTCGGCCTCGAACTCGAGCCCCGGCGCCTGTGGGCGCTGCGCCGGCCGATCTTCGGCTGGGGCAGCGTGCAGCTGTTCGGCTCGGCGGCGCTGCTCGCCGGCGCGGCGGTCGCGCTCGGCGTGGACTGGCGGCTCGTGGTCGTCGGATCGCTCGGCCTCGCGCTGTCGTCGACGGCGATCGGGCTGTCGGTGCTCAACGAGCGCAACCTGATGCCGACCACCGCCGGCCAGAGCGTGCTGGCGGTGGCGCTGCTGCAGGACATCGCGGCGATTCCGATCCTGGCGATCGTGCCGCTGCTGGCCGCGGCCGACGCCGGCACCAGCGGCGGCGGCTGGCTCGGCGCGGCCAAGGCCTTCGGCACGATCGCCGCCATCGTGCTAGGCGGGCGACTGCTGCTGCGCCCGGCGCTGCGCTGGATCGCGCGCAGCGACACGCCGGAGATCTTCACCGCGGCCGCACTGCTGCTGGTCGTCGCGACCGCCAGCCTGATGCACGCGGTCGGGTTGTCGATGGCGCTCGGCGCCTTCCTCGCCGGCGTGCTGCTCGCCGGAAGCGAGTACCGGCGCGAGCTCGAGACCGACCTCGAGCCTTTCAAGGGCCTGCTGCTCGGCCTGTTCTTCATCGCGGTCGGCATGAGCATCGACTTCGCCGTCGTGCTGGCGCAGCCGCTGCTCGTCGCCGGCCTGGTGGCCGCGTTCCTGGCGATCAAGGTCGCGGTGCTGTGGGCGATGGCGCGCGCGATGCCCGTGCCGGTCGTCGAGCGGCCGGTCTTCGTGATCCTGCTCGCCCAGGGCGGCGAGTTCGGCTTCGTCGTGTTCCAGGCCGCGTTCGGCGCCGGCGTCATCGACGCCGCGACCTCGTCGCTGCTGGTCGCCGCGGTGGCGCTGTCGATGCTGCTGACGCCGCTGTGCCTGGTCGCGGCGGACCGCTGGTGGGCGCGACAGCTCCGGCGCGGGGCCGCGCCGGCGATGGCCGAGATCGCCGAGGACCAGCATGCGCCGGTGATCATCGCCGGCTTCGGGCGCTACGGCCAGATCGTCGGGCGGCTGCTCGCCGCCAACGGGCTGAAGGCCACCGTGCTGGACCACAGCGTCGAGCAGATCGACACCGTGCGGCGCTTCGGCTGGGAGGCCTTCTACGGCGATGCCTCGCGGCTGGACCTGCTGCGCGTGGCCGGCGCGGCCCGTGCGCGCGTCTTCGTGCTGGCGATCGACGACGTCGAGCAGAGCGTCGAGGTGGCGCAGCTCGTGCGCGAGCACTTCCCGCGCCTGCAGATCGTCGCGCGCGCGCGCAACGTCGCCCACTACTACCGTCTGCAGGCGCTGGGGGTGGCCCTGATCGAGCGCGAGACCCTCGACGCCGCGCTGATGAGCGGCCGCAGCGTGCTCGAGCTGATGGGCTGGGAGCGCCACGCCGCGCGGACGCAGGCGATGCGCTTTCGCCGCCACAGCATCGAGCTGATGCACGCGATGGCGCCGCACGCCGGCGACGAGAGCCGGCTCATCGCGATCGCCCGGCAGGGCCGGCGGCAGCTCGAGTCGATGTGGGCGCGCGAGCGCGCCGAAGCGCCGCGGCCGGCCGACTGGGGCGAGGGATCAGTTCGCGGCCAGGAAGCGCCGGCGCCAGAAGTACAGGCCCAGGCCGACGGCGATCGCGAGCATCAGCCCGAGCGTGATCCAGGCGCCGGTGCGGGCGTGGATCAGCGGCAGTGAGTCGAAGTTCATGCCGAAGATGCCGGTGATCAGGTTGAGCGGCAGGAAGATCGCGGTCAGCACGGTCAGCGTGCGCATGATGTTGTTGGTGCGGTGGCCGATCGCCGAGAAGTGCATCTGCACCGCCGCCTCGGCCGACTGCTCGACGCGCCCGACGTGCGCGAGCACCCGCTCGACGTGTTCGAGCACGTCGCGCGAGCGCACCCGCAGGCCCTCGCGCTCGCGCCGCTCGTCCTCGTCGGCCGGGTCGGGCCACTCGTCGAGCGCATCGAGCCACTCCTGCACCGCGCCGCGCTGGTCCTCGCAAGTGTCCTCGAGAAGGTGCAGCGCGTTGCGCGACTCGAGCAGCAGCTGCCAGTCGGTGAACCGGCTCTTCGGGTCGAGCAGCGCCTGCTGCAGGCGACCGAAGTCGCGGGTCAGGTGACGGCGCAGGTCGAGGTAGGCGTCGACCATGTGATTGACCATGCGCAGCATCAGCTCGGCCGGGCCGGCCGGCAGCCGCGACAGCGTGCGCACCTCGCCGTTGACCGCGGCCAGCGACGCCAGCCGCTGCGCGAAGTGGTCGCGCACCGTGCAGTCCGCGGCGTGGACGGTGAGCAGCACCCGGTCGAACAGCGCGAAGCCGACCGGGCTGGTCTCGATCGTGCCGATCGGCCGCTGCTCGACGGTCGCCGCCTCGGGCTGCGGCGGCGCGAGCAGACGGCGGAAGACCAGCAGGTCGTAGGCCGACGTGTAGTCGAAGTGGCTCGGCAACTGTCGGTTCTTCAGGTCCGACACGTGCAGTTCGAGCAGCGACGCGCCGGTCCAACGCTGCAGCGCGGCCTGGATCTCGGCCAGGCGGGTCTCGAACACGTCGCGCGCGACACCGACCCAGACGAAGCCGTCGGCGGGCAGGTGCGGCGGCAGCCCGTCGAGCTCGTCGAACTGGTCGGTCTGGGCGTGGAAGACCCGCACCGCGCGCGCCCTCAGCCCCGGCGCAGCAGCCGCGCGGCGTCGAGGGCGAAGTAGCTCAGCACGCCGTCGGCGCCGGCGCGCTTGAAGGCCAGCAGGGCCTCCATCATCACCGCGTCGTGGTCGAGCCAGCCGTTGGCGGCGGCGGCCTTGATC
>CALJUI010000262.1 GCA_937975735.1 uncultured Rubrivivax sp. | reverse complement strand
CCTCGATCGGCGGCCTGTTCATGGCCGGCATCGTGCCGGGCCTGCTGATGGCCGGCGTCTTCGTCGCCTTCAGCATGGTCAGCACCGCGGTGCAGCACCGCCACATCGGGCGCGAGCCGCGCGCATCGCTGCGCGAGGCGCTGACCGCGATCCGCAAGTCGGCCTGGGCGCTTTCGCTGCCGGTCTTCGTGCTCGGCGGCATGTACGCCGGCGTGTTCACCGCCACCGAGGCCGCCGCCGCCGGCGCCTGGCTGGCGCTGTTCGTCGGCGTCGTGGTCTACCGCCAGCTCGGCTGGCGCGCGATCTGGGACTCGGCGGTCGACGCCTGCCGCGTGTCGGCGATGCTGTTCATGATCCTCGCCGGCGCGTCGGTGTTCGGCCACGTGATGACCAAGCTGCGCATCCCGCAGCAGATCGTCGAGGCGGTGATCGCCGCCGACATCGGCGTCGCCGGCTTCCTGATCGTGATGATGGCGCTGATCTTCATCCTCGGCATGTTCCTCGAGTCGATCGCGATCATCCTGATCACGACGCCGGTGATCCTGCCGGCGATGATCCACCTCCAGATCAACCCGATCTGGTACGGCATCCTGCTCGTCATCAACCTGGAGCTCGCGCAGATCACGCCGCCGGTGGGCATGAACCTGTTCACCATCAAGGCGATCACGAAGTCCCCGCTCGGGCCGATCGTGCGGGGCGCGGCACCCTACGTGCTGCTGATGATCGGCGTGCTGGCCGCGGTGATGGTCTGGCCGCAGATCGCGCTGTGGCTGCCGGGTACGATGCTCGGCCGCTGAGCTGAAAGCATTCGAAACAGCGGCCCGCCGTCGTCCAGTTTCCACGATCGCCGGGCCGCGGATCGCCGACACTCGGCGGGCTTGCCCCTCGACGTTTGCGAAGGAACCGGCCGATGCCCCGCCTGACCCAGACCCTGGCCGCCCTTCTGCTCGGACTGTCGGCCGCCGCCCAGGCCCAGATCCTGATCGGCCAGACCGCCGGCTTCAGCGGCCCGGTGGCCGCCGGCGTGAAGGAAACGACCGACGGCGCCAAGCTCTACCTGGACGCGATCAACTCGGTCGGCGGCATCAACGGGCAGAAGGTCGAGCTGATCTCGCTCGACGACAAGTTCGACCCCAAGCTCTCGGCGGAGAACGCGCGCAAGCTGATCACCGAGCGCAAGGTGACCTCGATGTTCCTGGTGCGCGGCACGCCGCACACGCAGGCGGTGATGCCGCTGCTGGAGGAGTTCAAGGTGCCGCTGGTCGGCCCGTCGACCGGCGCGATGGTGCTGCACGATCCTGTGCACCCCTGGGTGTTCAACGTGCGCGCCACCTACCAGCGCGAGGCCGAGCGCGCGGTCGCCCATCTGAACCTGATCGGCGTCGACCGCATCGGCGTCATCCACGTCGACGACAGCTTCGGCCAGGACATGCTGGCCGGCGCGCGCAAGGGCTTCGCCGCGGCCGGCAAGAACCCGGTCTTCGTCGAGAAGTTCACCCGCATGAAGGCCGACTTCTCGACCATCGCGCCGCTGGTCGCGCGCTCGACGGTCCAGGCGGTGCTGTTCATCGGCTCGGGCAACGCCGTCGCCGAGGGCATCGCGGCGATCCGGGCGCAGGGCTCGCGGGCGCAGATCGTGACCTTCTCGAACAACGCCTCGTCGGGCTTCGTCAAGCTGCTGGGCGCGAACGCCCGCGGCGTGATCGTCGCGCAGGTCTTCCCCTACGAGCGCTCGCTGGCCACCGCCTTCGTCAAGGAAGCGCAGGAGATGGCCAAGGCCAAGGGCCTGGCCGGGGTCAGCCCGGCGATGCTCGAGGGCTTCGCCGCGGCCAAGGTGCTGGTCGCGGGACTGAAGCGCACGCCGGCGCCGATCACCCGCGAGGGCCTGCGCCAGGCGCTGAACGGCCTGACCCGGCTCGACCTGGGCGGCCTGGAGGTCAGCTACTCGCCGACCGACCACACCGGACTGGACTTCGTCGACCTGTCGATCATCGGCGCCGACGGCCGCTTCATGCGTTGACCGCCGCCGCCGGGGATGGCCCGGCGCGGCGCCTCGGATGGCTCCATCGGGCGATGCTCCCGCACCGGCCGGCCGACACACTGCTCTCCCAGGCGGGGCCTTCGCCCCGCGCCCACCCACCCGAGGGAGAGACACCTTGCAGATCCGTTCCAAGACCCTGGCCGCCGCCGGCCTGCTGGCCGCTGCGTTCGCCGCCCAGGCCGCGCCCGTGACGGTCGACTTCCAGATCACCAGCACGCCGGGCACCGGCGCGCACTACGCTGCCGGCGTCGTCGGCACGGGCTTCTTCAGCTTCGACGATGCGCTGGTGCCCGCCGGCGGCAGCGGCACGGTCGGCAACCCGGTGATGGGACTGGCCACGCTGGACATCGGCTTCAGCTGGTTCGGCGCCGACTTCGACCTCGGCAACGCGGGCATCGCCACGCTGACCTTCGCCGGCGGCGTGCTGACCGACTGGTGGATCGGCGGCAAGTACACGCCGCCGGTCTGCGGACTGATGCGCTACAGCTGCGTGCACAGCGCCGGCGCGGCGGCGGACTTCGTCCTGCGCGGCTCGGCCGGCGGGTCGATGAACGACGGCGTGCACGCCGGCATCGGCACCAGCGTGGGGTCGGCGACCTGGTCGGTGCGCAGCTCGGCGGTGCCGGAGCCGGCCTCGCTGGCGCTGGTCGGGCTGGGCCTGCTCGGCATCGGCGCGGTGCGCCGCCGGCCGTCCTGAGCTCGGGGCGCCTGCCCGACGGCTCAGCGCGCGTTCAGGAACTCCACCGCCGCGGCCCAGGTCTGCGGCGAGTTGAAGATCCCGATGTGGGCCGTGCCCAGGATCGGGTCGTAGGCACCCTGCCCGGTCAGCGCGATCTCGCGCGCGCCCTTCAGCGACGCGCTGCGGCTGAAGTCGGTCGGCACGCCGAAGCTGTCGATCGCCGGCACCGGCGCGATGAACCCGTCGGGCACCGGCAGGTAGACGAAGCTCGCGTCGACGTTGCGGACCACGAGCACCTTGGTCGGGCCGGCCGTCTCGCCGCTGCCGCCCGGACCGTTCAGACGTTGCAGGAAGGGCGTGTTCGGCGAGCCGAGCTCCTCGCACACCGCGCTGTCGGGCGTGAAGCCGCCGGCCGCCGGCAGCTGGAAGTAGTTGGCCGGGTCGGGGCTGCAGTTGAGGATGCCGTGGTTCGGGCCGTCGACCGCGACGAGCCGGCGCACCTGGTGCCAGGCACGGTCCTGGCGCATCCACTCGCGTGCCAGCGTCACGCCCAGGCTGTGGGCGACGATGTCGACCTGCTGCGCGCCGGTGCTCGCGAGCACCGCGGCGACGAAGCGCCGCAGGTCGGGCACGTTGGCCTGGTTGGTGTGCGCGATGCGCGAGCGAAAGGTCTGGCTCACGGCCAGGTCGCACTGGTCGCCCTGGTAACCCAGGCCCCACAGCTCCTGCGGCGCCCAGCCCTGGTCGGCCAGGTGCTGCGCGAAGGCGCGGGCGTTGCCGAAGGGGCTGCAGGCGGTCGGGAACGGCGTGTCGTTGTTGCCGTGCAGGAAGATCACCGGCGTGCGGGTCGCGCGCCCGGCCGCGCCGAAGCCGATCACCGGCTTGGCCAGCGACGCATCCTCGATGACCGGGAAGCCGGCCGGTAGCGTCGTGCCGACGGTGCCCCCGGCATGCGCGGCGGCGGCCAGGGCCAGGGCGGCGGCCAGGGCCGCAGTCTTCAGCAGTGCGTTCATCACGGGTCCTCCCATGGGCGTCACTCGCCCGCCAGAAATCGTTCGACGAGCCCGATCTGGGTCTCGGTGTTCAGCGCCGGCGCGTGGCCGCAGCCCGGGATCGTGGCAACCACCGCGCGCGGGCCGCGCGTGCGCATCGCCTCGGCGACTTCGGGCAGCAGCAGGTCCGAGTGCTCGCCGCGCAGCACGAGCACCGGCAGCGCCAGCGCGTCCCAGGCGTCCCACTGCAGGTAGTCGTCGGGGTGGTGCTCGAACTGCTGGACCATCGCCGGGTCGTAGTGCGGTGTCACGCGGCCGTCGGGCAGACGGCGCATCGAGGTCTCGGTGAGCAGCCGCCACATCGCATCGCTGAGCCAGCCGTAGGGCGCGTAGACGGTGCGGAAGAACTGCTCGAGCTCGGCCATCGTGGCGAACGCCGGCGGCGCGCCGGCGTACGCGCGGATGCGCTCGACCGCCGGCCCGGCCAGCTGCGGTCCGATGTCGTTGAGCACCAGCCGGCGGATGCGGCCGTTCAGCGCCCCGGCGGCGGCCTTCAGGCCGATCGCGCCGCCCATCGACGTGCCCAGCCAGTGGCACTCGGCCACGCCGAGCTGGTCCAGCAGGTCCACCGCGATCCGCTCGTAGAAGGCCAGGCAGTACTCGTCGACCGGCGCCGGGCTCCACTGGCTGAGGCCGCGACCGATCGTGTCCGGGCAGATCACGCGGTAGCGCGCCGACAGCTGCGCGGCGATGTGGTCCATGTCGCGCCCGGTGCGCGCCAGCCCGTGCCACGCGACCACGACCTCGTCGCGGCCGGCGCCCCATTCGGTGACGTGGATCTCGCGCCCGGCGCAGCGCAGGTAGTTCGACGTGGAGGTCGTCATCGCCGCAGCGCCCAGGTGCGCAGCCGGCCGACGATGCCGGTCGGGAAGTGGTAGACCGACAGCACGAACAGCACGCCCAGCCAAAGCAGCCAGCGGCCGGGCTGGACCAGCGCCTCGAGCAGCGGCACGCCCTGCACCGCGGTGGCGCCGATGGCCAGCAGGTCCTGCAGGTAGTTCTGCGCCAGCACGAACAGCGCCGCGCCGACCACCGCGCCGTACATCGTGCCCATGCCGCCGATGACGACGATGAGCAGGATGTCGAGCATGATCTCGAACGACAGCGTCGTGTCGGGCCCGGTGTAGCGCAAGTACAGCGCCAGCAGCGCACCGGCGATCGTCGCGAACAGCGCCGCCAGCACGCTGGCGATCGTGCGGTAGACGACGGTGCGGTAGCCGATCGCCTCGGCCCGGAAGTCGTTCTCGCGGATCGCCTGCAGCACGCGCCCGAACGGCGAGTTGACGATGCGCAGCAGCACCAGGAACAGCACCAGCACGACCGCGAAGATCAGCCAGTAGGTGAACAGCTTGCCGTCGAGCAGCACGCCGAAGACCTCGGTCTCGAAGGGCTCGAACGAGGGCTGCAGCCACTCGGGGTTGCGGAAGGTCAGCCCGTCCTCGCCACCGGTCAGCTCGCTCAGCTGCGAGGCCAGGGTCTGGAAGGCGCTGGCCACCGCCAGCGTGATCATCGCGAAGAAGATCGCCTTCACGCGCAGGCTGAACAGGCCGATGACCAGCGACAGCACCAGCGACACCGCCAGCGCCGCGGCCAGGCCGACGCCGACCGCCACCCAGCCCTCGCCCATGCGCGTGCTGGCGATCGAGATGCCGTAGGCACCAATGCCGAAGAACATCGTGTGCGCGAAGCTGACGATGCCGGTGTAGCCCAGCAGCAGGTCGTAGCTCGCGACGAGCAGGATGAAGACGAGCAGCTTGGACGCGACGCCGAGCGCCTTGGCGCCGGGGAACAGGAAGGGCGTCAGCGCCAGCGCGACCACGATGACGACCAGCACCGCGGCGAGCCAGCGGCTGCGAGGGAGGTCGTGCGAGAGAAGACTCCTCATCTCGACGTCACCGGATACAGGCCGCGCGGCCGCCACAGCAGGATCGCCACCATCAGCCCGATGTTCGAGAACAGCGCCACCTTCGGCGCCAGGAAGCCGGTGTAGTTGGCCAGCAGGCCGACGAGCAGCGCGCCGACGAAGCAGCCCAGCGTCGAGCCCAGTCCGCCGATGATGATGACGATGAACAGCAGCACGTTGACCTGGGCGCCGATCTGCGGCACCACGGTCTGCTGGTACAGGCCCCACAGCACGCCGCCCAGGCCGGCGAGCGCCGAGCCGGTGACGAAGACGCCGACGAACAGCCGCTTGATGCGGTAGCCGAGCGACTCGACCATCTCGCGGTCCTGCACGCCGGCGCGCACCAGCAGGCCGATCTTCGTGCGCGCCAGCGTCCAGGCCAGGATCACGAAGACCAGGAGGCCGAGACCCATCGCCATCACGCGGTACTTCTCGATCGCCGCATCGCCGATCAGGAACGAGCCGCGCAGCGCCGGCGGCAGCGGCAGCGGGATCTGCTGCGGCCCCCAGATCATCTTGATGACCTCCTCGCCGACCACCATGCCGCCCATCGTGATCAGGATCTGCTTCAGGTGCATGCCGTAGACCGGCCGCACGATGACCCGCTCGAACGCGAAGCCCAGCGCGCCGGCGACCGCCATCGCGGCCAGCATCGCGACGAAGATCGCCGCCAGGTTCAGCACGGCGGAGTCGGCGCTGGACCAATCGACCATGCCGGCCATCACGGTGGTGGCGACGAAGGCGCCGAAGGCGATGAAGACGCCGTGGCCGAAGTTCAGCACGTCCATCAGGCCGAAGACCAGGGTCAGGCCCGAGGCGATGACGAAGATGATCAGCCCCATCGCCAGCCCGGCGACGGTCAGCGTCAGCCAGGTCGACGGCGAGCCGATCGCCGGCAGCGCCGCGCCGGCCAGCCCGACGACCAGGGCCAGCGGGATCCAGTCGAAGGCGGCCGTCGGGATGCGGGTCATGCGTGCGCCCCCAGCGACAACCCGAGCAGGCGCTGCTGCATCGACTCGTCCCCGGCCAGTTCGCCCATCGCGCCGGCGTGCACGATGCGGCCGTCGTCCATCACCGCGACCTGGTCGCCCAGAGCACGCGCCATCTGGAAGTTCTGCTCGACGAGCAGGATCGTCGTGCGCTGCGCCTTCAGTTCGCGGAAGGCCGTGATCAGGTTCTGGATGATCGACGGCGCGAGGCCCTTGCTCGGCTCGTCGATCAGCAGCAGCGCACGCGGCTCGACGATCGCGCGCGCCACCGCCAGCATCTGCTTCTGCCCGCCGCTGAGCTTGCCCGCGGGGTGCAGCCAGAAGGTCTTCATGGCCGGGAACAGGCCGAAGATCCAGTCCAGCCGCGCGCGATCGATCTGCTCGACGTGGCGCGCGCCGCGCGCGGCCAGCAGCATGTTCTCGCGCACCGTCAGGTCGCCGAAGATGCCCATGCTCTCGGGCACGTAGGCGATGCCGCCGGCGGCGATGTCGGGCGTGGCCTGGCCGTGGATCGGCTGGCCGCGGAAGGTGATCTCGCCCTGCGACGCCGGCCACAGGCCCATGATCGTGCGCAGCGTCGTCGTCTTGCCGGCGCCGTTGCGGCCCAGCAGCATCGTCACCTGCCCCTCGGGCACCGCGAGGTCGACGCCGTGCAGGATGTGGTACGCGCCGATATGCGTGTGCACGCCGGCGAGCGACAGCAGGCTCACGCGGCCTCCTCTTCGGTGCCCAGGCCGAGGTAGGCTTGCTGGACGATCGGCGAGGCGATCACGGTCGCCGGGTCGCCGTCGGCGACGAGCCTGCCGTTGTGCAGCACGACGATGCGGTCCGACAACTCGCGCACGACGTCCATCTTGTGCTCGACGAGCAGGATGGTGCGGTCCTTGCGGTCCTTCAGCGCGCGGATCAGGTCCAGCACCACCGGCACGTCGTCGACGCTCATGCCGGCGGTGGGCTCGTCGAACATGTAGACCTTCGGGTCCAGCGCCATCAGCATCGCCACCTCGAGCTTGCGCTGGTCGCCGTGCGGCAGCGCGGCAGCGATCGCGCCGCCCTTGTCGCCCAGCTGCACCTGCTCGAGGATCGCCTGCGCCTCGTCGATCCAGGCCCGGCGGTCCAGCCAGACGCGCAGCAGCTCGAGGCCACCGCCGCAGCGCGCCTGCACCGCCAGCCGCACGTTCTCTCGCACGCTCAGGTTCGGGAACAGCTGCGTCAGCTGGAAGGCGCGTCCGATGCCCAGGCGCGTGCGCAGCGGCGCCGGCAGCGTCGTGATGTCGCGGCCGTCGAGCAGCACGCGCCCCGCGCTGGCCGGCAACTGCCCCGAGACCAGGTTGAAGTAGGTCGTCTTGCCGGCGCCGTTGGGCCCGACGATCGAGGTCAGCGTGCCCGGCTCGAAGCGGCACGACACCTGGTCGACGGCCACGTGGCCGCCGAACCGGATCGTCAAGTCAATCGTCTCGAGCATGGAGTGCATTCAGAGGCCGGCCGCAGGCCGGCCGGGCGTCCACCTGGCTGGAGCCCCCTCCCGGAGGGGGCTAGGGGGAGCTCAACGTTCGGGCACGCACGTGCCGGCCGAAACAAGCGCGCTCAGCGCTTGTTTCGGATCGGCACGTTCATCTCCGACGCCTTGATCTCCCGCACCAGCTCCGGCACGCCCCAGGCGAAGGCCGGGTCGTCCTTGATGCGGAAGTGGTACATGTCCTGCATCGCCTGGTGATCCTCCTTGCGGAAGGTCATCGTGCCTTTGGGCGTATCGAAGGACATGCCCTCCATCGTCCTGATCAGCTTGTTGGTGTTGGTGTCGCCGTTGGTCTTCTTCAGCGCGGTGACGACGGCCATCGCGGCGCTGAAGCCGCCGGCGGTGAAGAAGTCCGGCGGGCTCTTGAACTTGCTGTAGTGGTTGGCGACCAGCCACTCGTTGACCGGATTCTTCGGGATGCCGAAGTAGTAGTAGGTCGCGCCTTCCATGCCAGGGAATTGCTTGTAGGCGGCCATCGCCGGCAGGATGTTGCCGCCGGTGGCGATCTCGATGCCGTAGCGCTTGAGGTCGAGGTCGGCGATCTTGAACGGGTTGCCGCCGCCGCCGGCCCAGATGATCCAGATGACCTTGCGGCCGGGCTGGTCCTTGAGCTTGTCGATGATGCGCTGCGCGCCGGCGGTGAAGTCGGTCGTCGTCGTCGGCAGGTATTCCTCGTGGACGATCTTGGCCTTCTTCACCGACTCCTTGAAAGCTTTCACGCCGTCGCGGCCGAAGGCGTAGTCCTGCGCCAGCGTCGCGATCGTCACGCCGTCCTTGTCCAGCGCCACCGCGTTGCTGATCGCGTCCTGGCTCGAGTTGCGGCCGGTGCGGAAGATGTACTTGTTCCACTTCTCGCCGGTGATCGAGTCGGCGACCGCCGGCTCGACGAGCAGGATCTTCTTGTACTCCTCGGCCACCGGCAGCATCGCCAGCGCGACGCCCGAACTCGTCGGGCCCACCGCGATGTCGGCCTTGTCGTCGCTGTAGGCGGCGGCGAGCAGCGCCTTGCCCACGTCGGGCTTGCCCTGGTCGTCCTTCTCGATCACGACGAGCTTCTTGCCGGCGACCATCATCGTGCCGCCGGTGGCGTACTCCAGGCCGAGCATGAAGCCGGTGGTCGTCTGCTTGCCGTAGGCCTCGAGCGGGCCGGTCAGGCTGTGCACGTGGGCGATGCGGATTTCGCCGGCGGCTTGCGCGACGGCAGGCAGCACCAGTGCGGCGGCGGCCGCGGCGGCCAGCGGGAGGATCGAGCGACGCTTCATCGGGTGTCTCCAGGGGTTCAGTTCGGTCCCACTGAAGCGCAAGCGCCGTGCCACCCGCACCAGCTAGGTGCAAACCCTCGGATTTCGCGGTCGTATCAATCCCAGCTGCATCGAATCAAGACGATTCACACCGAATAGATGACCGTTTTCAGGTCACTCGAGCGACCGACTTACGGTCAGCGAATGAAGCCCAGCAGGTGCTCGACGAAGACCGCCGGCTGCTGGATCTGCGGGTAGTGGCCGGTGCGCATCGTCGCGACCGCAAAGCCGAGTTCGCGCACCCGCGCGCGCATCGGGTCGATCGTCGGGTAGGCCGGCTCGATGCAGTCGATGAAGGCGCGCGGCAGGTCGAGCGCCTCCGCGCCGCGCGGCAGCAACTCGCGGTAGGCGCCGAACGGGTGCGGGCACTGGCGGCGCAGCAGCCAGTCGCGGTCGGCGCCGGCCAGGCCGAAGCCGCCGGGGTCCGGCGGCGGCAGCGCGTTGCAGCCCTGCGCGGCGGCAGCCGCGGTGCGCGCCGCCTGGATCTCCGGCGGGTGGCGGCTGCCCCAGGACTCGCCCGACAGCGGCACCATCGCGTCGACGTAGACCAGCTGGCGCAGTGCCGGCATCGCCTGTGCGGCGAGCATGTGAGCGGCGGCGGTGATCACCAGGCCGGCGTAGCTGTGGCCGACGAGCACGACGTCGCGCAGCTCCTCGTCGCGCAGGCAGCCGACGACGTCCGCGGCGTGGGTGTGCAGGCCGATATCGGGCCGCAGCAGGTGGCGGCGATCGCCGCTCGACGGCACGCTGCGGCACCTGGCGGAGGTGGAGGCGCGCAGCGGCGCCAGCACCCGGCGCCAGTCCCAGACCCCGGCCCATGCTCCGTGCACGAGCACGATCGGCGGCCGGCTCATCGGGCCGATCCGGCGTCCGCCAGCTCGGGGTAGCGCGCCAGCCGCTGGTACAGCACCGAGCGCGGCATGCCGAGCATCCGCGCCGCCGCGGCACGGTTGCCGCCG
The DNA here is from genome assembly GCA_937975735.1 of uncultured Rubrivivax sp. Taxonomy (GTDB): domain Bacteria; phylum Pseudomonadota; class Gammaproteobacteria; order Burkholderiales; family Burkholderiaceae_C; genus Rubrivivax. Next base: position 59 of record CALJUI010000262.1, on the reverse strand, counting down.
CTGGCCGCCATCGCCTCGGCGATCGCGCGGCGCTCGGTCTCGGCCACCTGCTCGGCCAG
>CALJUI010000261.1 GCA_937975735.1 uncultured Rubrivivax sp. | reverse complement strand
CCAACAGATTTACAGTCTGCCCCCTTTAGCCACTCGGGCACCCCTCCGGAGAGCCAGCGACTATAGCATATTCACGGGCTTCGGCCGCCAAGCCCCCACCAGTCCACGAGTTGCGAGGTGGCCACGAAATGGCTGCCGCGGGCCATGAACTCGCGCCGGATGTCGTGCGACGGGTGGCGCGTGCGCCAGACCCTCTCGGCGCGGTCGGCGCCGGGCACCGCATCGAAGAAGGCATTCGCCGGCTTGCCCCAGAGCAGGAACGCCGGCGGCACGTCCAACGCAAGCAACGTCTCGACGATCTGCGATGTGAGCGCCTGCCAACCGCAGCGCAGGTGGCTGCCGGCGGCTCCGACCTCGACGGTCAGCGCCGGATTCAGCAGCAGCACGCCCTGCGCCGCCCAGGCGTCCAGTCCACCGTGCGCGGGCCGGACCCAGCCAGGCCGGTCGGCCGCCAGCACCTCGAAGATCCGCCGCAGCGAGTGCGGGATGCCGCGCGGGCAGGAGAAGGCCAGGCCGTCGGCGTGGCCGGGTCTCGGGTACGGGTCCTGGCCGAAGATCACCACCCGGGCCGTAGTCGGCGCGACCAGGCGCAGCGCGCGAAACGGGTCGGTCGGCGCGATCGGCCGGTCGCCCGAGACCGCCCGGATCCGCTCGACCACCGCCGACTGCGCGGCCGCGGTCCAGCCGGGCAGCACCGCGCGCCACGCCGGCGGCAGCCGGGCGAAGGCCGCCGGCAGGTCGTCGGCGGTCATGCCCGCGCCGGGCCGAACAGCTCCGCCAGCGCCGTGCCCGGGTCGCTGGCACGCATGAAGGCCTCGCCGACCAGGAAGCCGTGCACGCCGGCGGCGCGCAACCGTTGCACGTCGGCGCGGCTGGCGATGCCCGACTCGGTGATCAGCAGGCGATCGGGCGGCACCCGCGGCAGCAGGTCGAGCGTGGTCTGCAGCGAAACCTCGAAGCTGCGCAGGTTGCGGTTGTTGACGCCGATCAGCGGCGTGCGCAGCCGAAGCGCGCGGTCGAGTTCGTCCGCGTCGTGGGCCTCGACCAGCACCGCCATGCCGAGCGCCAGCGCCAGCGCCTCCAGGTCGGCCATCTGGGCATCGTCGAGGCAAGCGACGATCAGCAGGATCGCGTCGGCGCCGATCGCGCGCGCCTCGAGCACCTGCAGCGGGTCGATGATGAAGTCCTTGCGCAGCGCCGGCAGTCCCGACGCCTCGCGCGCCTGCGCCAGGTAATCCCCGTGACCCTGAAAGAAGCGCCGGTCGGTCAGCACGCTGAGCGCGGTGGCCCCGCCGTGCGCATAGCTGCGCGCGATCGCACCCGGGTCGAACGGGTCGCGCAACAGGCCCTTGCTGGGGCTGGCCTTCTTGACCTCGGCGATGACCGCCGCGCGGCCGGCCCCGACCGCGTCGCGCAGCGCGGTGGCGAACGGCCGCACGTCGGATCGCGCCTCGGCGTCGGCGCGCAGGCCGGCCAGGCCGCGCTGCCGGCGCAGCGCATCGACCTCCTCGCGCTTGACCCCGACGATCTTGTCCAGGATGTCGGCCATCGCGGCCTCAGGCGGCCGGCTTGAAGCGGTTCGTGACATGCACGAACTGCGTCAGCTTGTCCTTCGCACGGCCGGAGGCCACCGCCTCGGCGGCGCGCTTGACGCCTTCGGTCACCGAGGCCGCGACGCCGGCGCAGTAGAGCGCGGCGCCGGCATTGAGCAGCACGATGTCGCGCACCGGGCCGTCCTCGTTGGCCAGCGCGCGCTGGATGCACTTCACCGACTCCTCGCGGTTGGCGACCTTCAGCACGCGCGAGTCGTAGACCGGCAGCCCGAAGTCGCTCGGGTGCACGGTGTATTCCTTGACCTGGCCGTCCTGCAGCTCGCCGATCATCGTCTCGCCGGACAGCGAGATCTCGTCCATGCCGTTCATGCCGTAGACCACCATCACGTGCTCGCTGCCCAGGCGCTGCAGCACGCGCACCTGGATGCCGACGAGGTCGGGGTGGAACACGCCGAGCAGCTGGTTCGGCGCGCCGGCGGGGTTGGTCAGCGGCCCCAGGATGTTGAAGATCGTGCGCACGCCGAGCTCCTTGCGCACCGGCGCGGCATGCTTCATCGACGCGTGATGGCTGGGCGCGAACATGAAGCCGATGCCGGTCTCGGCCAGGCACTCGGCGACCTGGTCCGGCGCCAGCATGATGTGCGCGCCAAGCGCCTCCAGCACGTCGGCGCTGCCGCTGGTCGACGACACGCTGCGCCCGCCGTGCTTGGCCACGCGCGCACCGGCGGCCGCGGCGACGAACATCGATGCGGTCGAGATGTTGAAGGTGTGCGATCCATCACCGCCGGTGCCGACGATGTCGACGAGGTGTTCGCGGTCGGCGACCTTCACCGGCGTCGCGAACTCGCGCATCACCTGCGCCGCGGCGGCGATCTCGCCGATGCTCTCCTTCTTCACGCGCAGCCCGATGGCCAGGGCGGCGATCATCACCGGGCTCATCTCGCCGCTCATGATGCGGCGCATCAGCGCCA
>CALJUI010000260.1 GCA_937975735.1 uncultured Rubrivivax sp. | reverse complement strand
CAGCGCGGCGTGGCCGGCGGTCGCGGCCTGGGTCGGCAGCTTCAGCGCGAACTCGCCCGACTCGGGAATGCAGACGTCCTTGCACACCAGCCAGTCGGCGCGCAGCCGCACGTCGAAGGCGTTGCTTGGCAGGTCGGCCGGCAGGCGGACCGTGACCGGCAGCAGCAGGCGACCTTCGTAGCCGAAGTTCAGCAGCGGCCCGAGCGGCAGCTTCGAAGGCGTTGGCCAGTCGATCTCGCCGGCGCTGGCGCCGGCCGGCAGCGTCCACTCGAGCGTCGTCGGCAGGCCGGAGTCGCCCGGGTTCTTCCAGTAGGTGTGCCAGTGCGGCTGGTGCTCGATCAGCAGACCGAGCTTCAGCGAGCCGCCCGGCTGCACGCCTTCGGGCGCGTGCGCGACCAGCTCGGCGCGGACCTGTGGCGTGGTGACGACGGCGCCCTGCGCCTTCGCGGCGATCGGGGCGATCGCCAAGGCGGCGAGCAGGGTCGACAGGAGCAGGCGCATCGGGGTTCGAGTGGGTCGGGGCGCATCGGTTCCGCGTCGGCGCGACGCGGGGCACCACCGTAGTTTCGCCGATCGCGGATCGGGCCGTTAGGGCCGGGCGCGGGTTTCCTCCTATAATCCCGAGGCTTTGCCGGATGCGACCGAGGACTCCATGACGAAGGAACGCCAGGGCCCACCCTCGCGGACCGTCGGATGGGACGACGAGGACGCCACTCCCGTGCGGTCACTGACCCGCGACGAGGCCCGCGCGCTGCGCAACAAGGAACCGCCGCTGAATCCCTGGCGCGTGGTGCTGGCGCAGATCGGCGTGGGTTTGGTCGTGGCGGTGCTGGCCGGGGTGTTCGGCAAGCAGGAACATGGATGGTCCGCGTTGTACGGCGCGGCCGTCGTGGTGGTGCCGGGGGCCTTGATGGCGCGCGGCATGACCAGCCGGCTCTCCGGCATGTCGCCCGGCGTCAGTGCCGTCAGCTTCATGTCGTGGGAGTTTGTGAAGATCGGAGTGTCGGTCGCCATGCTCGTGCTGGCGCCGAAGATCGTGCAGCCCCTGAGCTGGCCGGCCTTGCTGGTGGCCCTGGTGCTGTGCATCAAGGTGTACTGGGTGGCGCTCTTGTGGCGCGGCCCGAAAACGAACTGAGAACAACGGACGGGACCCCAACTCATGGCAGCCGAAGGCAGCGCGCCCACCGCGGGCGAGTACATCGTCCACCACCTG
>CALJUI010000259.1 GCA_937975735.1 uncultured Rubrivivax sp. | reverse complement strand
CCGCGGCGCGCCGGCTCCGGCCTGGCCTTCGTTCGCGGGGACGGGCCGGCGCGCCCCCCGAATCGGGCGCTGGCACGGGTGGCGCGACGCGCGACCATGACGGTCATCGTCGTCACCGACCTCGGACGGGAGAGCACCTCATGACGCACATCCTTGCTGCCAACGACGCCTTCGTCCAACCCGCCGGCGAGTCCCTCAAGTGCGGCGAGCTCGAGATCGAGATCCCGAAGGGCCACACCGGCCCGGTGCACTTGTCCGGCAGCGGGCGCACCGTCTGGTGGACCGGCAGGGTCGCGATCGGTCTCCGGTACGAGCGCCCTCGCCACGCCGCGGCCAGTGGCCAGGCGGCACGCTGGGTCCAGGCCCTGCTGCTCGAGCGCACGTAGCGACGGCCGGCGCGCGCTCGAGCGCGTCGATGCCGCAACCCCCGGCCACCGCGCCGCGCTGCCGCGTCGCGGCTCAGGCGCCGCGCACTAGCGGCACCGGGCGTACATGAAGCATGGCCTCGGCTCCTCGCTGACGTTCGGGTGGACCACGAAGCGCTCGTGCCGACCCTCCCGCGTGAAGCCGGCCTTCTCCAGCGTGCGCTGCGAGGCGACGTTGTCGACGTCGCAGAAGGCCTGAACCCGGAAGAAGCCGTTCGACGCGAGTGCGAGCTCGGTGAGTGCGCGGATGGCCTCGGGCATGTAGCCGCGGCCCCAGCACGCCGGCGCCAGCACGTAGCCGAGATCGACCTTGTGCCCGGCTGGCCGGGCCTCGAGCATCCCGACGACCATGTCCGGGCGGTCGCTTTCCGCCAGCACGTACGGGTAGCGCGTGCCGGATCGAACGCCGGCCATGCAACCGGCCACGAACGCCTCGGTCTCCGAGACGGCCCCGTGCGGCCGCCACATCATGAAGCGGGACACCTCGGGCTTGCTCGCATAGGCCGAAAAGATGCGCGCGGCGTCGTCCGGCACAGGCAACCGGGCACGGAGGCGGGAAGACCGGAAGCTAGCCGGCAGCATGCTTGCCGCCCCCGCCCGACGTTCGAGTCGAGCCGTTGGCGGACCGCTCCCGCGCGAGGCTAGGCCGCGCCCCATGGCGGTCGCTCAGCCACTCGCGGCGCTGGTGCGCAGCCAGTACGCCCTCCTGGATCCGCTTCTGGCGAGTCTCCGATCTGACCGCCTCTTCGACGCGACGAAGGATGAAGTTCCGTTTGCCCGGCGGCAAGGCCTCGAAGGCGTCGTCCACGCCTTCCGATCGAAGCGCGCGCCTCATGTCCTCCGGGACTTCGGTCTCGGAGGGGTCCAGCCGCGTGATGCGCAGGCGCACGCGATCGCCCGACCTGGTGTTCGTTTCCTTGCGCACCTTGGCCTTGATGCGGATGCAGTGCCGCCCGCCCCCGACCGGGAACAGGCTGACCTGGAACGGCTTCGAATCGTTCACGCAAGCCAGCACGAGGACGGGGCCGCTCGTTCCCAGTTTCTCCGTGACCTCGGCAGGCACGGCGACGGCGCAGTAGTCCATGCCTTCGGCCCAGTTCTCGAGGCATGCCACGAACGTCAGTGGCTCTCCTGCCGGCAAGGCGCTCTTCATGACGGCCGATGGCGAATGCGGTGCGCGCGCGCGACGCCGGGCGCTCATGGCCTGCGGGGAAGACAACGCGCCGGGTCGGCCACGAACAGCCAGCCGACGGCAAGGACTGCCGGTATGGCCGCGGCCCACCATGGGCTGCCGGTCACGAACCAGCCCGCGGCCCCGACCGCGGCGCCCACGACCAGGCACCCGAGGAGCAGCCACAGACGCGACATCACGGCGCTAGCGCCTGTTCCGCGGATGGCGGCTGGCCAGGCGCTCGTTGCCACGCCTGTAGTTGCCCGTCAGTCGCGCCATCAGTTGCTGGGCCTCGGGCGCGGACGGGTCCGGTGCCTCGGCCAGGAACCCGGTCGCTCGTTCGCCCCGCAACGTCGCCGCCACCCGCCCTTGGTGCGTGACCTCGACATCCCCCCCCTTGCGCACGCGATACCTAAATCCCAGGTCGTGCGGCCGTTCGAACTGATCTGCTGACATGGCGTGGGAGATCCCTTCGTGCGCCCTGGCATTGGAGCGAAGCGGGCGACAGCGGCGTGGCTGCTGGCCCGCGTTGCGGATGATATGCATGCGCCGCCACGCGGGCCAGACGGCCCGCCGCTGCGGGTCCGCGCGTGAGCGATGGCTTAGGCGCCGTTGGCACCGACAGGTGCGGGAGAGGTGCATAGGGCGGCCAGCCCTTCTACCAAGCGCGAACTGAGATCGGCCACCGACTCAAGTGTTGGAAGATCTGTATGTCCAACGACGATGTACCGAAGCCGGTGTGTCGCGTAGACCTGATCCAGCTGCTGTATCAGCGCAATGTCACGACGACTCAACGGGGCCTCGATCCCGAGCTTGCGCCGCCTTGCGGTACTGACCAACCCAACGAGGCTATGCGAAAGCTTCCTTAACTCTTGGTGCAGCAGGCCACGCTTGAGAAGGAAGGCCTTGAGAACCAACTCAATCGCTTGCCCGTAAAGCTGGAGGACGGGTACAGCCGACTGTCGGCTTGGCGAATTGCGAAGCGTATCGGCGGCGTGCAGATACTGTGAAGCGAAGTGCCAGTATCCGACAGCGGTTGATCGAGTGAGGTTGTCGCTCACGGCGCCCAACGTTTGAGGTAAGCGGGCGCCAGCGGCTTTTGCCCGAAGGGCGCAGGATAACCAAACAAGCCGAAGGGCCCATGCCGTTGGCGCCACGCTTGAGCGAAGGCCTACGCGGTCAGCGCAACGGTCTTCACCTGCGCCCACCCCGGGCGCCCCGGCGCCAGCGCCAGCTTGTCCACCGACCGCCGCGTCACGCGCGACAGCAGGGCCGGACCCTGGGCCGTCCCGTCGCCGAGCCGCACGCGCACCATCGCCAGCGCCGGGTGCGCGTCGTCGGCGATCGCGTCGACCACCGCGGGCAGCTGATTGCCGATGCTGCTGTCGGCCGACGGCGCCAGCACCAGGCTGACGTCACGCG
>CALJUI010000258.1 GCA_937975735.1 uncultured Rubrivivax sp. | reverse complement strand
AAGTCGGTGTAGATCACGGTGGCGGCCTGAGGAGCAGTAAAGACGAGGTGGATCGTCCAGGCGCGCACCTCCTTAGGGCCGGCAGTGAAGTAGGTCTGCAACCCGAGCAGCTTGAACGCGGCGCGGATCAGCCGATTCAGTCCCGGCTCGTCCTGGCCCATCTCGGCGAGGAACAGCGCGCGGTCCTCGTCGTCCATGTCGGCGAGCTCGGCCTCGGTCTTGGCGCAGATCGCGACGACCGGGGCGTTCTGCTTGGCCGCGTAGGCGCTCAGCCGGTCGAGGTATTCGTTGCCCTCGAAGCCGTCCTCGGCGACGTTGCCGACGAACATCGCCGGCTTGGCGGTGATCAGGCACAGCGGCTTGAGCACCACGAGCTCCTCCTTGCTGAAGGCGATGCCGCGCACCGGTCGCGCCTCGTTCAGCGCTGCCTCGCACTTCTTCAGCACGTCCAGCAGGCGCTGCGCGTCCTTGTCCTGGCCCGCCTTGGCGACCTTGGCGGTGCGGGCGATCGTCTTCTCGACGGTGGCCAGGTCGGCCAGGCAGAGCTCGGTCTGGATGACCTCGATGTCGGACACCGGGTCGACCTTGCCGGCGACGTGGATCACGTTGTCGTCGTCGAAGCAGCGCACGACGTTGACGATCGCGTCGGTCTCGCGGATGTGCGACAGGAACTGGTTGCCCAGGCCCTCGCCCTTGGAGGCGCCGGCGACGAGTCCGGCGATGTCGACGAACTCGACGATCGCCGGCACGATGCGCTCGGGCCGGGCGATCTCGGCGAGCTGCTGCAGCCGCGGGTCGGGCAGCTCGACGACGCCGACGTTGGGCTCGATCGTGCAGAACGGGTAGTTCTCGGCGGCGATGCCGGCCTTCGTCAGCGCATTGAAGAGGGTGGACTTGCCGACGTTCGGCAGTCCGACGATGCCGCATTGCAGGCTCATCGGGCGATCTCGCGGGGAAGGGGCCTAGCGCTCGATGCGCGCGTAGGCGGAGTGGTTGTGGATCGACTCGAAGTTTTCCACGTCGACCCGGTAGCGGCCGACCCGCGGCTCGCGGTTCAGCCGCAGCGCCACGTCGCGCACCAGGTCCTCGACGAACTTCGGGTTCTCGTACGCGCGCTCGGTGACCCATTTCTCGTCGGCGCGCTTGAGCATCGGCCAGAGCTCGCTGCTCGCCTCGTCCTCGGCGAAGCGCACCAGCTCGTGCCACTCGACCGGCTGCAGCAGCTCGACGCGGATGGTCACCACCGAGCGCTGGTTGTGTGCGCCGTAGTCGGAGATCTCCTTCGAGCACGGGCACAGGCTCTTCACCGGCACTGCGACCTCGGCCCACACGGTGGTCGTGCCCGCGCGTGTCTCGGCGATCCAGCGGCCGCGGTAGTCGAGCAAGCTGGACAGGCCCGACACCGGCGCGCGCTTGCGCAGGAAGAAGGTGAAGGCGGCCTCGATCCGGCCCTCGCTGGCGTTCAGGCGCTCGAGCATCTGCGCATGGCGCTCGCGCAGCAGCGCGGCGTCGAGCGGCGCGTCGAGCGCGTCGAGCCAGGCGACGAAGCGCGACATGTGCGTGCCCTTGCTCTCGGCCGGCAGCGCGACGTCCAGCGTCCAGGTCGCGGCGCTGGCCTGCACCGCACCGGCGACGCGCAGCTGCAGCGGGTAGCGCACGTCGCGCAGGCCCACGCGCTGGATCGCCAGGTGGCGGTCGTCGCGCGCGCTCTGGGTGTCCGGGATGTGGAGGGCGTCGGTGAGATTGGTCATGGTGCGGGGCCGAGCATGACATCAAATGCGCACGCGCGCAGTCGCCCCAGCGTCAATGCGGCGTTCAAGCGGGTTCAACTGTTGACCGCGGGGCGCACCAGCGCAGGCCGGCTGCCGAATCGCTCGCGGATCGAGCGCTCGATGCCGGCGGCGTCCAGCCCGCACATCGACATCAGCCGCGCCGGGTCGCCGTGCTCGATGAACTGGTCGGGCAGGCCGAGCGACAGCAGCGGCACCGCCACGCCGGCGTCGGCCAGGCACTCGCCGACCGCGCTGCCCGCGCCGCCCATCCGGCAGCCGTCCTCGACGGTCACCAGCGCATCGTGGCTGCGCGCCAGCTCCAGCACCATCGCCTCGTCGAGCGGCTTGGCGAAGCGCATGTTGGCCACCGTCGCGTCCAGCGTTTCGGCGGCGGCCAGCGCCGGGTAGAGCAGCGTGCCGAAGGCGAGGATCGCGATCCGGCTGCCCTGGCGGCGCAGCTCGCCGCGACCCCAGGGCCACTCGGTCAGCGCGGCCTCGGGCGTCGCGCCGACGCCGGCGCCGCGCGGGTAGCGCACCGTGACCGGATGGTCGCGGCGGAAGGCGGTGGTCAGCGCCATCCGGCACTCGCGCTCGTCGGCCGGCGTCAGCACCGCCATGTTGGGGATGCAGCGCGTGTACGCGATGTCGTAGGCACCGGCATGGGTCGCGCCGTCGGCGCCGACGATGCCCGCGCGGTCGAGCGCGAAGACGACCGGCAGGTTCTGGATCGCGACGTCGTGCACCAGCTGGTCGTAACCGCGCTGCAGGAAGGTCGAGTAGATCGCGACGACGGGCTTCAGACCCTCGCAGGCCAGGCCGGCGGCAAAGGTCACCGCATGCTGTTCGGCGATGCCGACGTCGTGGTAGCGCTGCGGGAAGCGCTGGTGGAACTCGACCATGCCCGAGCCTTCGCGCATCGCCGGCGTGATGCCGACCAGGCGGGCGTCGGCCTCGGCCATGTCGCACAGCCATTGGCCGAAGACCTGGGTGAAGGTCGGCTTCGCCGGCGCGCTCTTCGGAAAGCCCTCGGCCGGGTTGAACTTGCCCGAGGCGGCGTGGTACTTGACGGGGTCGGCCTCGGCGAGCTTGTAGCCGCGGCCCTTCTTCGTCACCACGTGCAGGAACTGCGGGCCGCGCTTGTCGCGCAGGTTCTCCAGCGTCGGGATCAGCGCGTCGAGGTCGTGGCCGTCGATCGGGCCGACGTAGTTGAAGCCGAACTCCTCGAAGATCGTGCCCGGCACGACCA
>CALJUI010000257.1 GCA_937975735.1 uncultured Rubrivivax sp. | reverse complement strand
ACGTACAGCTTGCCGTCGGCGCCGATCTCGTGCGGGTACCAGGACAGCCCGTCGCCGTCGAGCGCGTCGAGATCAGCCAGCGGGGCCCATCGCGAGTCGCCATCGCGCCAGTGGTAGACCACGCGGTCACGCTCGTATCCGATCATCAGCCGGGGCTCGCCGCGGTGGTCGGCCAGCCAGCCCGACGCGTTCTCGGGCGCGGTCGGCGTCAGCGGCCGAGCCCCCACGGTCATCGTGTTCAGGCGCTCCAGCATCCACTGGCACTTGTAGCCGCCCAGCGCACTGCTGCCGCGCTCCTCCACCCAGTTGCACAGGCTGACGAGCACATCGTTGGAGCCGTCGTCCAACGTGCCGAACAACCGGTAGCGCTCCGGCAGTGGCGCCTCCCGGGCCTTGTTCGTCGCAGCCACGCCGACCAGGCGCCTGAAATCGGTGCCATCGACATTGACGGCCATCAGGCGGTAACCGGTCTGGTCACCGATACCGCGCTGGAAGTCGACCTCCCTGAACACGACGCGCCGGTCGTTGACCCAGCGGATGCCCGCCACGCCACTGCCTTCGATGCCCGCCACCCCGATGACCTTCTTCGGGTTCGCCAGTTCGACCATCGCCACCGCTGTCTGGCCGTTGGGTCCGGCGATCGCCAGGGCCGCCTTCGTGCCATCCGGCGACACCACGGCCCCGGACATGGCGGGCAGCTTGAAGAAGTGCTCGAGCGGCACGGGGCTGGCGCCTGACGCCGCCGACGACGCTGCGAACGCCGAAGCGGCCAGCCAGGTCGCGATCTGCACATGTCGCCTGCACCGTCGACGCATCTTCCCTCCCAGGTTCGATCGACCGATCGGCGCGCAGTCTAAGCGCGGTGTCCGGGGCCGTGACCGAGGGTCTTCAGTGGCGCGTGTAGTGCTGCAGCTGCTCCAGCGCCAGGACGCGCACGCCGCCGTATTCCACGCGGATCACGCCGTCGTCCTGCAGGTGCTTGAGCGCCTCGTTGACGCGCTGGCGTGACAGGCCGACCAGGTAGGCCAGCTCCTGCTGCGTGATGCGCAGCAGGCTGCCCACGCCCGGGTACAGCACCGGGTGGAACAGCGCCGCCAGGCTGCGCGCGACGCGCTCGTCGGGCTGCGACAGGCGGTCGATCTCGCGCGCGCCGATGAACTGGCCCAGCCGCTCGTTGAGCTGGTCCATGACGAAACGGTTGAAGACGATGCTGCGGTCCAGCAGCGCGTGGAAGGTGGCCACCGGGATGCCGGCCACCACGCTGCGCCGCAGCGCCTGGATGTTGTAGCGGTACGGCTCGTGCTTGAGCAGCGTGCCCTCGCCGAACCAGCCGCCCGGCGGGATGCCGGTGAAGGTCATCGGCACGCCGTGCACGGTGTCGGCACTCATCTTCAGCAGCCCGTCGATCAGCCCGAACCAGAAGCTCGCCGGACGGCCGACGCGGCAGATCATCTCGCCCGCCTCGACGTCGACCACGCGCAGCGTCTGGCGCGCCAGCGTGCGGTCGGCCCGCTCCAGGGGCTGCACCCAGGGGATGGCGTCGAACTCCTCGGCCGAGGCCGCACGCGAGCGCGCCTGCAGCGACGCCACCGCACTGAGCGGGGACGGCGTGGCGGTCAAGGGTTATGCCTCATAGGACGATCCCCTAAATTGTCGTCAGAACGACAGGCTGGCGTCAAACCCGTTCTCAGAATGGGTCGCAAAGAAGGGTCCGGCGAGGCCCCCACGACGGCAGGAGACTCACCGTGAGCAGCACCACCTTTCCAGGCCTGATGCTCGAGCACGCGGCCAGGCGCCCCGACGCGCCGGCCCTGCGCATCAAGGAATTCGGGATCTGGCAGACGACCACCTGGGCCGCGCTGGCGCGCATGGTGCGCCACATGGCCGGCGGGCTGGCGCAGGCCGGGCTGAAGCCGGGTGACCACGTGGTCGTGATCGGCGAGAACCGCCCGCGCCTGTACGGGGCCATGCTGGCCGTGCAGTCGCTCGGTGGCGTGCCGGTGCCCCTGTACCAGGACGCCGTGGCCAGCGAGTTCGTGTTCCCGATCCAGAACGCCGACGTCCGGCTGGCCTTCGTGGAGGACCAGGAACAGGTGGACAAGATGCTCGAGATCCGCGAGCAGTGCCCCGGCCTGGCCCACATCTGGTACGACGAAGCACGCGGCCTGCGCAACTACGACGAGCCCGGCCTGGCGTCGATCGACGCGCTGATCGAGTCCGGCCGCGCCTGGCAGCAGTCGCACCCGGACTTCTTCGACGAGGCCGTGGGCCGCGTGCAGCCGCAGGACGTGGCCGCGATGTTCTTCACCTCCGGCACCACGGGCAAGCCCAAGGGCGTGGTGCACACGCACTTCACGCTGCTGGACCGCGCCGCCGCCGGCTCGCGCTTCGACAAGCTGACCGAGCGCGAGGAGGTGCTGGCCTACCTGCCGCCGGCCT
>CALJUI010000256.1 GCA_937975735.1 uncultured Rubrivivax sp. | reverse complement strand
CATCAAGCGCGAGCTGCCGCCGCCGACGCGGCGCGGGCTGGTGCTGATCGACCCACCCTACGAGATCAAGACCGAGTACGCGCGCACGCTGGCCGCGGTGCGCGAGGCGCTGCAGCGCTTTGCCGACGGCACGGTGCTGGTGTGGCTGCCGCAGCTGCAGCTGCTGGAGGCGGCGCAGCTGCCGCAGCGGCTGAAGAACGCCGCCGGCCCGGCCAAGAAGGGCTGGCTGCACGCGCAGCTGACGGTGGCGCCACCGCGCGACGACCGCGGCCTGGGCCTGCTGGGCAGCGGCATGTTCGTGCTGAACCCGCCGCACACGCTGCTGCCGATGCTGCGCGAGGTGCTGCCCTGGCTGGCCAAGGCGCTGGGGCAGTTCGACGGCGCGGGCTCGAAGCTGGACCACCCTCCGGGCATGTGAGCGGCCCCGGCCGCGCACCGATGACGCGGCCGGGCCCCTGACGAGGTCGCTCAGACCTCCACGCGCAGGCCAGTGCTGAAGGCCCGGCCCGGCAGCGGCGACAGGCTGCGCACCGTGTCGGCCGAGACGGCGCTGTAGGCCAGCCGGTCGCCCGCGTTCTGCACCCGTGCAAACCACAGCGCGTCGACCTCACCCCAGCGGACGCGGCGCGACACCCCCAGGTGCAGCAGCGCGTAGCCCGCGGTGGCGCGGTCGGTGGCCGGTACGCGGTCCTGGCGCGCGGCGGCGTCCCATTCGACGGTGGCGCGCCACGGCCCCTGCGACGCCTCCAGTGCCAGGCGCAGCCGCGCCGGTGCGATGCGCGGCAGCGCCTCGCCGGTGTCCAGGTTGGTGGCCCGCGTCAGGTCCAGCCGCGCGCTGGCGTCCAGCGTCCACGGGCGATCAGCCAGCCGCGTGGCGGCCTCCAGCTCGAGCCCGTGCATGCGCGCACGCACGGCGCGGAAGGCCAGCAGCGGCCAGGCCTCGTCGGCATCCGGGGGGGCGGCGGCGCCGGACTCGTCAACCCGGTCTCCGGTCGCCTCCAGCGAAATGAAGCGCGAGAAGCGTGTGCCGTAGACCTGGGCCTGCAGGCGCTGCGCGCCCTGGCGCCATTGCACGCCGGCCTCGACGTGGACGCCGCGCTCCACGACCAGCGTCGGGTCGCCGCGCTCGTACTGGCCAGTGGCCACGTGCAAGCCGTTGGCATAAAGCTCGAAGTAGGTCGGCGCGCGTTCGTTGGCACTGACGTTGGCCGACCAGGACCAGCCGGGGGCCAGCGGCTGCACATGGCCCAGGGCCAGGCTGCGCAGCGAGAAGCGGCGCTGCTGCGGTGCGCCGAACCGGGGCTCGGCCGGGTCGGCGTCGCCGTTGGAATCGACCGAGGCGCGCTCCAGGCGCAGGCCGATCGACGAGGTGCCGCC
>CALJUI010000255.1 GCA_937975735.1 uncultured Rubrivivax sp. | reverse complement strand
GCGGCTCCAAGGTCCAGATCAACCACCTGTCGGCCGGCCGCATCCCGGCCGGCGCGACCGTCGAGCGCACGGTGCCGACTCCGCTGCTGCAGGGCGATTCGATCCAGCTCGACCTGAAGGCGGCCGACTTCAACACCGCCAGGACCGTCGTCGACGCGATCAATGCCGCCAAGGGCGAGGGCATGGCGCGCGCGCTGGACGGCCGGGCCGTGCAGGTCCGCATGCCGGCCGATCCGCAGGCCCGCGTGGCCTTCCTGGCCGACATCGAGAACCTGCCGCTGACCCTGGCCAAGCCGGCCGCGCGCGTGGTGCTGAACGCCCGCACCGGGTCGGTCGTGATGAACGAATCGGTCTCGCTCGGCGTGTGTGCGGTCGCGCACGGCAGCCTGTCGGTGACGATCAGCGCGACGCCGCTGGTCAGCCAGCCCGGCCCGCTGTCGCAGGGCCAGACCGTGACCGGCGAGAAGGCCGACATCGCGATCTCGCAGCAGGCCGGGGCGCTCGTGCAGATGCCCGCCGGCACCCAGCTGACCGACGTCGTCAAGGCGCTCAACGCCCTCGGCGCGACGCCGCAGGACCTGCTCGCGATCCTGCAGGCGATGAAGAGCGCCGGCGCGCTGAACGCCGAGCTCGAGGTGATATGAGCACGCCTGCCGCGCAGGGCCTGACGAGCGACCTGCGCTCGCTCGAGACCATCCGCGCCAAGGTCCGTCAGGACCCGAAGGCCGCGGTGCGCGAGGCCGCCAAGCAGTTCGAGACGCTCTTCATGCAGGAGCTGATGAAGAGCATGCGCGCGACGACGATGGACAGTGGCCTGCTCAGCAGCAGCGGCGGCGAACTCGCCACCGGCATGCTCGACCAGCAGATGGCCGGCCAGATGGCCGGCATCAAGGGCGGACTGGCCGACGCCATCGCGCGCCAGCTCGAACGCCAGATGGGCATGGCGCCGGGCCCGATTCCGCCATCGAAACCGGCGCACACGCCGCCGATCGGGCAGCCGGTCGATCGGCCGACGCGCATCCCGGAACGCGGCGCCGCCGCCTTCATCGAACGGCACGGTGATGCCGCCCGGCAGGCCGAAGCGGCCACCGGCATCCCGGCGGCCTTCATGGTCGCGCAGGCCGCTCACGAGAGCGGCTGGGGCCGACGCGAGATCAACCACGCCGACGGCAGCCCGTCGTACAACCTGTTCGGCATCAAGGCCGGCGCGGGCTGGCGCGGCCCGGTCGCCGAGGTGGCGACGACCGAATACGTCGGCGGCGTCGCACGCAAGGTCACGGCCAAGTTCAGGGCTTACGCCAGCTACGCCGAGTCGTTCGCCGACTATGCGCGGCTGATGACGTCCAGCCCGCGCTACCAGGGCGTGCTCGCGGCCGACAGCGCGAACGAGTTCGCGCAGGGCCTGCAGCGCGCCGGCTATGCCACCGACCCGGCCTACGCCGACAAGCTCACCCGGGTCATCAACACCACGCTGCGTCTGCAGCGCTCGCAGCAGGGCTGATCATGGGCGTCTCGACCTTGTTCTCGCTGGCCACGCGCGCGATGGCCGCGCAGCAGGCGGCGCTGCAGGCCACCGGCCACAACATCGCGAACGCCAACGTCGCCGGCTATTCGCGTCAGCAGGCCGAGTTCTCGACCGCCACCGGCCAGTACACCGGCGCCGGCTTCTTCGGCAAGGGCGTCGACGTCGAGACGATCTCGCGCTCCCACAACGCCTTCCTCAGCCGCGAGGCGGCAATCACGCGCGCCGCGGCGTCGATGGACGAGGCGCGGCTGGCCCAGCTCCAGCTCCTCGAGCGCGTGTTCCCCGGCGGCGAGCGCGGCCTGGGCCACGCGTCGCTGCAGTTCCTCAACGCGATCAGCGACCTCGCCAGCCGGCCGGCCGACATCGCCTCGCGCCAGGTCGTGCTGGCCAGCGCGCAGGAACTGGCGAGCCGTTTCTCGGCCGCCCAGGGCCAGCTCGACACGCTGCAGAAGGGCGTCGCCGAGGACCTGCGGATCTCGGTGGCCAGCATCAACACGCTGACCAAGAGCATCGCCGACACCAACGAGAAGATCGCCTCGCTGAGGAGCCTGGGTCAGCCGCCGAACGACCTGCTCGACGAGCGCGACCGGCTGCTCAGCGAGCTCTCCGGCCACATCCAGGTCACGACCCTGCTCGCCGAGGACGGCACGATGGGCATCTTCGCAGCCGGCGGCCAGCGCCTGGTGCTCGGCAACCGGGCGCAGGCCCTGGCCGTGCGGCCCGACGAGCGCGACGGGTCGCGCGCGGCGCTGGCGGTCGTCGACAACGGCGTCGCGCGCGTGCTGCCGGCCGACAGCCTGGGCGGCGGTCGCGTCGCCGGCCTGCTGCAATTCCAGAACCAGGATCTGGTCGACGCGCGCAACGCCCTCGGTCAGATGGCCGCGGCGATCGCCGGCGCGGTCAACCAGCAGCAGCGCCTGGGCATGAACCTGCACGATCCGGCCGGCTCGATCCCGCCGCGCGACCTGTTCACGGTCGGCGCGCCGCAGGCGGTGCCGGCGGCGAGCAACGCCAAGGATGCCAGCGGCAACTACCTCGCCCGGATCAGCCTGACGGTCACGAGCCCGTCGGAGCTGATGGCCAGCGACTACGACTTCAAGAGCGATCCGGCGCTGCCGCCCGGCAGCTATCGGCTGACCCGGCTGTCGGACGGACTGGTGCGCACGGTCACCAGCGGCGACCAGGTCGACGGCTTCCGCATCGACGTCGGCGCGCCGGCGCCGACCGCCAGCGACCGCTTCCTGCTGCAGCCGGTCGGCCAGGCCGGGCTGATGCGCAGCGTGCTTTCCGACCCGCGCGACCTCGCCGCGGCGTCGCCGCTGACCGCGACGGTCGGCGCCGCCAACACCGGCACCGCGGCGGTGTCGGCGTTCCGCATCACCGACCCGGCGGTCGATCCGCAGAACCGCGCGACGATCACGTTCACCGACGACCTCGGCGCCTACGCCTGGGAACTGCGCGACCGCAGCACCAATGCGCTGGTCTCCAGCGGCACCGGGACCTGGGTCGCCGGCCAGCCGATCCCCGCCGGCACCGGCCCGGACATCAACGGCTTCCGGCTAGAGCTCAGCGGCGTGCCGCGCGCCGGCGACACGCTGACGGTCGACAAGACCCCGTTCCCGGAGGCGAACAACGGCAATGCGCTGGCGCTCGCCGCGTTGCGCGACATGCGCCTGGTCGGCCAGGTCCGCGATGCGAGCGGGGTGCTCGGCGGCGGCGCCACCACCACCGACGCCTACGCCGCGGCGATGACCGACGTCGGCGTGCGCGTGCAGGGCGCGCAGTCGCTGTCGTCGATCTCCGACGCGCTGGCCTCGCAGGCCGAGCGCTCGCGCTCGTCGGCCGACGGCGTCAACCTCGACGAGGAGGCGGCTCGGCTGATCGAGTTCCAGCAGAGCTACCAGGCCGCGGCCAAGATCCTGCAGGTCGCGCAATCCCTTTTCGACACACTGCTGCAGGCAGCCGCACGCTGAGCCCCGCCATGACCATTCGCATCTCCACCGCGAACGCCTTCGAGAGCGGGCTGTCGACGCTCCAGAAGCGCCAGCGTGACCTCGCCGAGCTGCAGGAGCAGCTGACCAGCGGCAAGCGCGTCGCCCGCGCCAGCGACGATCCGGTCGCGGCGGCGCGCGCCGAGCGGGCGCTGGCCAGCCAGAGCCGCAGCGCCGCCGACCAGCGAGCGCTGGAGGCCAGCCGCAACGTGATGACCCAGGCCGAGAGCGCGCTCGGCGCGGCCGGGGACATGCTGCTGAAGGTCCGCGACCTGGTGGTCGCGGCGGGCAACGCCTCGTACACCGACGCCGAGCGCCGCCAGATGGCCGACGCGATCCGCGCGCTGCGCCAGGACCTGCTGGGCGTGGCCAACCGCGGCGACGGCGCCGGGGGCTACCTGTTCGGTGGCCAGGGCTCGCTGAAGCCGCCCTTCCTCGACACGCCGGGCGGCGTGAGCTTCAACGGCGCGGCCGGCGAACAGCAGACCGCCGGCGCCGAGGCGCTGCCGATGGCGCTGGATGGCCGCGCCGTCTGGCTGCAGGCGCCCAACGGCGTCAGCGGGGCGCCCGACCTGTCGGTCTTCACCGCGCTCGAGCGCATCGCCAGCGAACTGGCGACGCCGGGGCGCAGCAACGACCAGATCACGCAGGGCGTGAAGGACGCGCTGCGCGACATCGACGCGTCGGCGGCCAATCTGTCGTCGCACCGCGCGCGCGTCGGCGAGACGCTGAACCGCACCGACTCGGTCGAGGTCCGGCTCTCGGAGCAAGCGCTGGCCGCCGCCGCCGAGCGGGCCGCCGCCGAGGACCTCGACATGGTGCAGGCGATCTCGGACTTCCAGAACCAGCAAACCGGCTACGATGCAGCGTTGAGAGCCTATTCGATGGTGCAGCGCCTGTCGCTGTTCCAGTACCTCGGCAACTGACCGACCGAACCCCGGCTCGGCCGTGGCCGCCGACCGTCGCACGATGCAAGACTCCGCATTCCTCGGCCAGTTGGTCCTCGGCTACAGCCCGATGATCGATCGTCAGCGCACGATCATGGCCACCCGCGTCACGATCTTCCCCGAGCGGCGCGACGCGCCGCCGGACCCCTCGGCCCTGCTGCAGGCCTTGCTCGTCGTGTGGCCGCCGGTGGCCAGCGGCGAGGTCCAGGTGCCGGCCGTCCAGGGCGCCCCGGCCCGGGCCGCCGAGGCCGGCACGATCCTGACCCCGCTGTCGCTGAACATCGCCTCCGAGGCCATGCTCGACGCGATGCTCGAGTTGCGGCCGCCGCCGCACATCATGCTCGAGGTGCCGGCCTTCATGGCCGGCGATGCCAGGCGCGTGCCCACGCTGCAGGCGCTGGCCGACGCCGGCAGCACGTTGCTGGTCAAGGGGCGGCCGGTGACCGAGCTGCCGCGGGAGGTACTGCCCTGCTTCAAGCACTCGATCATCGACATGGGCGAGGACCGGCGGACCGGCGCGTCGGCGCCGCCGCCCGGCGTCACCCGGACGATCACGACGGTGCAGGCCGGCGTGCGCTCGCGCGCCGACGTCGACGCGGCCTTCGAGCGCGGCGCGGTCGCCGTGCTCGGCTGGCCGACCGAGGACGAGGTGCCGCAGACGATGACCGGCAAGTCGGCGCCGCCCGACCTGCAGGTCGTGATGGAACTCATCAAGCGGGTCGACAGGGAAGAGCCGGTCGAGAAGCTCGAGGCGGTGCTCACGCGCGACCCGTCGCTGGCGTTCCGGCTGCTGCGCTACATCAACTCGGCGGCCTTCGGGCTGTCGGTCGAGATCGGTTCGTTCCGCCACGCGCTGATGCTGCTGGGCTACCAGAAGCTCAAGCGCTGGCTGGCGCTGCTGCTGACCTCGGCGAGCAAGGACCCGTCGGCCAGGCCGGTGATGTTCGCCGCGGTCCGCCGCGGCGTGCTGATGGAGGAACTCGGGCGCCCCAGCGGCGACACCGAGATGGGCAGCGAGATGTTCATCTGCGGCGTGTTCTCGTTGCTCGACCGGATGCTGCAGCAGCCTTTCGCCGAGCTGTTCAAGAGCGTGCCGGTGCCCGAGCGCGTGCGCCAGGCGCTGGTCGAAGGCACCGGGCCGTTCCAGCCCTATCTGGACCTCGTGTGCGCGCTCGAGCAGTCCTCGCGCAGCGACATCCACGAGGCCGCCGACCGCGCCTTCCTCGGCCTGGCCGAGGTCAATGGCGCGCTGCTGCGCGCGCTGGCGCTGGCGCGCGAACTGGATTGATCGCCGCGCCCGCGGCCCTGCAGGCGCAGCTGGCGCTGCCCTGGTCCTCGCCCTGGCCGGCGCTGCTGCTCGACGCGCAGTCGCAGATCCGGGATGCCAATCCGGCCTTCGAGGCCCTGCTCGGGTTGCCGCGCTCGGCGCTGATCGGGCGGGATCCGATCGAGCTGCAGGCGCCCGAGGAGCGCGAGTCCGACCGCCTCGACCGCGACGCCTGGCTGAAGGCGCTGCGACCCGGCCAACACCATGCCCTGTCGGACCGCCGGCTGGTCGACGCCGCCGGACATGGCCGCTGGGTGCGCGCGACCTACAGCGTGCTGTCCGACACCGACGAGCGCTGGGTGCTGGCGCTGTACCAGGACACCGGTGCCGAGCACGCGGCGCGGATGCTGGCCGAACGCTCGCTCGGCGAGCTCGCGCAGTGGTTCGACCTGAGCCCGACCGGCATGCTGGTGTTCGACCCTTCAGGCCTGATCGTGCGCTCGAACCGGGCCTTCGAGTCGCTGGTCGGGCGCGTGCCGGTGTCGCTGAGGGAGGCCGCCGCCGACCTGCAGGCGCTGCTGGCCTGGCATGAAGACCAGCCGCTGGCCGAGCTGCGGCCCCAGGCGCCGCCGGTCGATGCCCAGGGCCTGGTGCAGACACCCGACGGCCGGCGGAGGCTGCGCGCACGCGTCTCGGTGTTCGAGACCGAAAGCGGCGAGCGTCGCTACCTCGCGGTCGTCGAGGACCGAAGCGTCGAGGACGAGCGCGACCTGGCCCAGCTCGAGCGCGGCGCGCTGATGGACACCGCCAGCATCGGCGTGGCCACCTACGACAGCCAGCGCGGCTGGGTGCAACCCGCGGCGGGCCCGTCGCCGCGCGACAGCGCGCGGCCGGCGACGGCGCTGCAAGGCATCGGTCGCGACCTCGTCGAGCCCGAGTCGCTGCCCGAGTACGAACGCCTGCAGCGGGCGCTGCGCGCCGGCGAACGGGCCGAAGTCCGCTACGCGGTGCGCCACCCGGAGCTGGGTCAGCGCTGGCTGCTGACCCGCATCGAGCCCGGCGCGCTGGCCGGCGGCCGCCGTGCGACCTCGGTCGTCACGCTCGACGTCACCGAGCAGGTGAGGGCAAACCGCCGCAACGAGCAGCTGCTGCGCGAACTGGGCACGATCCTCGAAGGCTCGACTGCCGGCATCGCCTACCTGCGCGGCGGCGTGCTGGTGCGCTGCAACCGGGTCTTCGAGCGCATGCTCGCGATGGCCCCGGGTGCCGGCGCCGGCGCGACGCTGGAGGAGGCCTTCGCGCCCAACCCCGCCAACGCCCGGGCGGCCCGGGGGGCGGCCGTCGCGGCGGCCGAGGGCAGCGACTTCGAGGCCGAGCTCGCGTTCGAGACGGCCCCGGCCGGCGGCACGCGCTGGCTCAGGCTGTCGGTGCGCGCGGCCGACTCGACCACCGGCGAGCCCGAGGCGGTGGCGGTGCTGACCGACATCACCCGGCTCAAGACCCAGCAGGCCGAGCTCGAGGCCCTGTTGCGTGACCGCGAGCTGATGTTCAGCCTGTCCGAGGTCGGGATCGTCTACCAGCGCGGCTCGCGCATCGAGCGCGCGAACCAGGCGATGGCGTCGATGACCGGCTACTCGGCGCCGGAGCTGACGGCACTCGACGCCGCCGAGCTCTACGAAAGCGCGCGCCACTGCGTCGAGTTCGAGACGCGGCTCGGCGATGCGCTGCGCAGCGACGGCCGCTTCGTCGGGGAACGCCGGCTGCGCCGGCGCGACGGCAGCCTGCGCTGGGTCCAGGTCGGCGCCCGCCGGGTCGACGCAGGCATGCCGGGGGAGGGCGTGATCTGCTCCTTCGTCGACGTCGACGAGCTGCACCGGGTGCGCGAGACCCTGGTGCGCCAGGCCGAGCGCACGAGGTCGATCCTCGATTCGGTGCTGGTCGGCATCGTCACCGTCGCCGACGGCGCGATCGAGTGGATGAACCGCTCGGCGCGGCGCATGTTCGGCGGCGAACTGGCCGACTTCGTCGGCGAGTCGATCAGCATCGTCGCCACGCCGGAGGCCGGCCACCCGCTGCGCCGCACCGACTACGTCGACCGGCTCGCCGAGGGCCAGGCCGAGACCTTCGAATGCCGCCTGCGCGGGCGCGACGGCCGCGAGTTCTGGGTCGTCGGCAACGCGGTGCTGACATCGCGCGAGTCGCGCGGCGACCAGCTGACCTTCGCGCTGCTGGACATCGAGCAGCGCCGCCAGGCGGAGATCAACATCGCGCAGGCGCGCAGCTCGCTGCAGCGCGTGATCGACACCGCGCCACTGGCGATCGCGCTGCTCGACGCGGTCGATCGCCAGGTGCTGCAGCGCAACCAGACCGCCGCGCAGTTCCTCGACCCGCCGCCGCGAGGCTTCGACGAGGCGCTGGCGGCGCTGGCCATGCACGGCGGCGAGGCGGTCGTCGAGGAACTGCGCCAGAGCCCCGGCCGCGGGCAGCCCGACCGGCTCTGGGACACGCGCCTGGTCGCGCTGCCGGCGCATGCCGGCGCGCCGGCGCAATGGCTGGTCGTCGCCAGCGACGTCACCGAGCAGCGCGAGGCCGACCGCGCCCGGCTGCAGGCGGCGATCACGCAGCGCGAGGTGCTGGTCAAGGAGGTCCACCACCGCATCAAGAACAACCTGCAGGGTGTCGCCGGGCTGCTGCAGCAGCACGCCGAGCGCCAGCCGCAGGTCGCGGCGACGCTGGGCGAGGCGGTGGCCCAGGTGCGGGCCATCGCCCAGGTCTACGGGCTGCAGGTCGGCGCCAGCGGGCTGCTGCGCCTGGAGCGCGTGGTCGAGGCGATCGCCCAGTCGGTGCAGCGCACCTTCGGCCGCGCCATCGCCTTCGCGCCGGCCCCCGACGACAGCGCGGACTTCGTGCTGCCCGAGGCCGAGTCGATCCCGATCGCGCTGACCCTGAACGAGCTGCTGACCAACACCGTCAAGCACGGCGACGGCGAGGTGCGCTGCTCTCTGCGCGCCGAGGGCGCGGCGGGGGAGGTGGCGGTGATCGAGATGCGGCACGCCGGCGAGCTGCCGCCGGACTTCACCGTCGACCGCATTCGCGGCGGCGTCTCCGGGCTGGGCCTGGTGCGCGCGCTGCTGCCGCGACGCAGCGCCGAGTTCGCGCTGACCGCGCGCGACGGCGAGGTCTGCACGACGGTCACGCTGCGCCGCCCGAGCGTGCAGCGCGAGTCGGCGGCGATCGGCCACAATCAGGCGCAGGAGACTTCGGCATGAACCCCAAGGGCAGGATCCTCGTCGTCGACGACGACCGGCTGGTGCTGGCGACGGTGACGCACGGACTGACCCAGGCCGGCTACGAGGTCATCGACGCCGACAACGGCGACGAGGCGATCCTGCTTGCGCGACAGCACCATCCCGAGCTGGCGCTGCTGGACATCCGCATGCACGGCAAGACCGGGTTCGACGTCGCGGAGTACCTGCGCGACGTGGCCCACGTTCCCTTCATGTTCCTGTCGGCCTTCGCCGACGACGAGACCCGGGCGAAGGTCGACGCGCTGGGCGCGATGGCCTACCTCGTCAAGCCACTCGAGGTCGGCCAGATCGTGCCGACCGTCGACGAGGTGTTCGACCGGCTGCGGCAGGGCGCGCCCGTGGCCGCGGCACCGCCGGCGACGCCGGCGGCCGGCGGCACCGAGACCGTCGCGCTGGCGCAGGGCATCCTGATGCACCGCTACTCGCTGACGCGCGCCCAGGCCGCCCGACGGCTCGACGCCCAGGCTGCCGAGAAGGGGCTTTCGCGTGCCGAGCAGGCGGCACGCATCGTCGCCGCGCTCGAGGAACTGGCCGGGCCCGGCTGAGCGGGCAGGCCGGATCAGCGGCCCAGCGTGAAGTGGAAGGCGGCGCCGCGGCCAGGCTCGGCGTCGGCCCAGATCTCGCCGCCATGGCGCCGGATGATGCGCCGCACCGAGGCCAGCCCGACGCCGGTGCCCGGGAAGTCATTGGCACTGTGCAGACGCTGGAAAAGGCCGAACAGCCGGTCGGCGGAACGCATGTCGAAGCCGGCACCGTTGTCGCGCACGACGTAGACCGTGCGATCGTTCTGCATCTCGCGAGAGAACACGATGCGCGCCAGCGGCCGCCGGGCGGTGTACTTCCAGGCGTTGCCGATCAGGTTCTCGAGCACCAGGCGCAGCAGGGTCGGGTCGCCGGTGGTCGTGAGGCCGGCCTCGATCTCGACCTCGGCGACCCGTTCCGGTGCCGCGCGGCGAAGCTCGTCGACGACGTAGCCGGCGAGCTGGCTCAGGTTGACCGGCTGCCGCGCCAGCGGCTGCGAGCTCAGGCGGGCCAACGTCAGCATCGCGTCGATCATCTGGTTCATCCGCGCCGTGGCGCCGAGCACGCGCTCGAGGTGGTCGTTGGCGATGCGGTCGAGCGAGGCGCCGTAGTCCTCCTTGACG
>CALJUI010000254.1 GCA_937975735.1 uncultured Rubrivivax sp. | reverse complement strand
GAACAGGTGCGCGTCCTCGAAGTCGTGCTCGTGGCGCACGTGCCGTACCAGGTCCAGCGCCATCATGCGGCGCCCCAGCGCCACCGCGTCGTCGCGGCTGATGCCTTCGTGCTGCACGATCCAGTCCACCGCCTCGCGGCCGACGAAGCACTGGCGCCAGGCCTGCAGGTGGAACATGCGGTCGCGCACGTCGACGCCGCCGGGCATGCGCATGCGGCGCAGCAGCGCGCCGGTGCGTGCATCCACGCGAAGCCCGGGCGCCCTGGCCGTGGCCGTGGCAGCCGCCTGCGCGGGCGCCACCTCGGCGCGGCGCGCCGCCAGCCAGCCGGCGAAGGCGTCGATCGGCATCGGCCGCGCCATCAGGTAGCCCTGCGCATGGCGCACGCCGCGCGCGGCCAGGTAGTCCCACTGCGAGCCTGTCTCCACGCCTTCGGCGATCAGCGGCACGCCCATGCGCTCGGCCAGCGTGATGATGGCGTCCAGCACCGGGCGGCTGACGGTGCGGTCGTCCACGGACGCCACGAAGGCGCGGTCGATCTTGATGCGGTCGATCGGCAGCTTCTCCAGCGCCGCGAGGCTGCTGTGACCCGTGCCGAAGTCGTCGACGGCGACGCGCCAGCCCTGCGCATGCAGCTCGGCCAGCGCCCGGGCACCTTGGCCGTCGACGACGTCGCGCTCGGTGACCTCCAGCAGCACCCGCTCGCGCGGGATCGTGTCCGGCCCGAAGGTGCGCGCCAGGCGCTGTGCGAAGTCGGCATGGCGCAGCTGCTGCGGCGCGACGTTGAACGAGACGTAGAGCTCCGGGTACTCGGCCAGCAGCGGCGCCAGCCGATGGGCTGCGCGCCCCATGATCAGGTCAGACATCGGGCCGATCAGGCCGGTGCGCTCGGCTTCCTCGATGAATTCGCCCGGACCCAGCATGCCGCGGTGCGGGTGGCGCCAGCGCATCAGCACCTCGGCGCCGACGCATCGCCCGTCGCGCAGGTCGACGATCGGCTGCACGAAAGGCTCAAACTGGCGCCGCCGCAATGCACCCTGCAGCCGGAACGACAGGCGCGAGCGCACGATGGCGCGGCGCCAGGCCAGCGTCACGATGCCAGCCATCAGCAGCGCCGCCAGTGGCAGCAGCTGCAATGCGCGGCGCCCGGTGGCACCGGCCAGCAGCACCGGCGCGGCGGCCACATCGGCACTCAGACCATAGCGAGACGCCGGCGCTGCAATCAGCACCGGCAGGTCGTCGGCGCGCGGGGCGGCGGCCACGGGGAAGAGTGCAAGCCCGTGGCTGTCGCGAACGGACAAGGGCAGCCGGTCGTCGCTGTCGCCGGCATCGACCGGCGCGGCCACGCCGCCAGGCCGCAGCGCCCGCGGGTCGAGCATCGCGAACACCAGCACGCCGTCCGCCTCGAGCAGCCGCGCATGGCCCGACCACAGCAGCGTCCAGGGGGCGCCGTCGGCGTCGCGCGTGACGCGCAGCAGCGATTCTTGTCCACCCACCGTCACCGGGGCCCATGCCAGGGCGCCGTCGGGCAGGCAACTGCCAGGTTGGTCTGCGAAGACCACACCGAAGCGCCGCACGGCGTCGGACGTGAGGCTGGCCGCGGCCAGCTCCAGGCGAAGCGATTCGCTGCACTCGTCGGACCCGGTGGCCGACGCCAGCTGCACCGACAGCCGTCCGAGCTCGATGTCGGCCAGCGCGATCTGGGCCTCCACCGCCTCCCGCGCCTGCCGCGCCAGCGCCTGGGCCTGGGCGTCGACATGCGCGCGTGTCAGCAGGTGTGCGAGCCCACCCACGCCCGCCAGCGCCGCCAGCGTGGCGCCCAGCAGGCGCGGTCGGCTGAAGCCGAAACGCCGCTGACGGCGGCCGTCGTCAATCTGCTCGCGCCAGGCGTGCCCCCCAGAAGGCCGCCAAGGCGCCCCTGCCGGGCCGTCGGCCCGCCCCCGCCCCCCTGGCGCAGGCCCGCCCGCGGCGCCCGCTGCCCGGTCCACGCCGGCATATCGGCCATCACCGCCGGCCGCTGAAGGCCTGGTGGCGGGCCTGCGCCAGCCCGCCGCGGGCTAAAGTGCCGCATCTTCACCGGCATCAGCTCCATGGCCTCCAACCCCGTCCTGGTCGAGGTGTCGCGCGGCGGCACCGTCGAGTCCTTCCACCGCGGCGCCTTTGCGGTCGTCGACGCCGACGGCACACTGCGCGCCAGCGCCGGCGACATCGACCGCCCGGTGTTCCCGCGCTCGTCCGGGAAGGCGCTGCAGGCCCTGCCGCTGGTGGCCAGCGGCGCCGCCGAGCGCCTGGGCCTGACCGACGTGGAGCTGGCATTGACCTGTGCGTCACACGGCGGCGAGCCGATGCATGCCGAGACGGCGGCGTCGATGCTGGCCAAGGCCGGCCTCGGCCCGCAGGCACTGGAGTGCGGCACGCATTGGCCCTACCACGACGCGTCGCTGAAGGCGTTGGCACGCGCCGGGCAGACGCCGAGCGCGCTGCACAACAACTGCTCCGGCAAGCACGCCGGCTTCGTCTGCCT
>CALJUI010000253.1 GCA_937975735.1 uncultured Rubrivivax sp. | reverse complement strand
GGGCGGGACGGGTCAGTTCGTCATCAACGCCTCGGTGGAAGCGTACGAACGGAAAATCGCCGGCGCGGCCGAGCCGCTCGCCTACGGCGAAAGTGAGTTTGATCTCGTCGGCCTGACGCCGATCGCCTCGGGGTCGAACGCGCATCGCCCAACGCCAACGCGGTCCGGTTCTGCGTTGACCGGCAGCCGCTTCGAGATGGGCCACGGCTCGGCTTGCTCGCCCGGACCATGCGAGCACAGGGGCTGCGATTGAAGCCGGCAAGTTCGGCGACCATGTCGATGGCCTTTGGCTCAGTGCCCTCGCGCGGCGCTCTTCGCCGCTGCGCGAGAGCGCTTCGGACCGGACATCGGGATGCTGCGTCCCTGGCCGGCAGCGCGTGCCGGGCCGGCGATGTCGGCCAGGGTCGCTCCGTCCAGTTCCTTGAAGTAGGCCTGCAGGGCCGAATCGAAGACCTGCTTCAGGCGGCAGCTCGGGCTCAGCGTGCACGCGTTGGTGGCCGCATCGAAACACTCCACCAGCCTGAAATCGGTCTCCGACGCACGCACCACGTCGCCGATGCGGATGTCGGCGGGCGACTTCAGCAGCCGCAGCCCGCCGCCACGCCCGCGGGTGGTCTCGATCACGCTCTGGCGCGAAAGATCGTTGACGATCTTCATCAGGTGGTTCTTCGACAGCCGATGATGGTCGGCGAGTTCGCCGATCGTCACCAGCCGCTGCGGGTGCTGGGCGCAGTACATCAGCACCCTGAGGGTGTAGTCGGTGTATTCGGCGAGTCGCATGGTCGGTATGGTCAGGTTGTTGCCTCTTGGCCGCTACAGCCCGAGCGCCAGCCGGGCGGCTTCGGACAGCCGGTAGCGATCCCAGGGCGGGTCGAACACCAGGTCCACGGTGGCCTCGCCTACATGCGGCAGGGCCAGCACCTTGTCGCAGACCTCGTCGGCGATGCCATCGCCCATGCCACAGCCCGGCGCGGTCAGCGTCATCCGGATCGTCGCCTTGGTCCGCCCGTCGTCCATCGTCGCCAGATCGACGCCGTAGATCAGCCCGAGCTCGACGATGTCGATCGGGATCTCCGGGTCGTAGCAGGTTCTCAAGGTCTGCCAGATCAGTTCGTTCAGGTCGTCCGGCGATACGTCCTCGGGCACCACTGGCGCCAACGGCGGCGACTTCCCGATCGCGTCGGCGTCGGCGCCTTTCAGACGCACCAGCTGCCCGTCGACCACCATCGTGAACGACGAGCCCAGCGCCTGCGTGATCTGCGCCGCCGTCCCGGCCGGCAGCTCGATGGGTGTGCCGTCGGGGATGCGTTCGACACGCACCGCACGATTCACCAGCACCGGTTCTCGATGCACCTTCATGTCGTCGACCTCGTGTCGCCGGACCCGTCCGGTGCCGGCCTCAATGCATGCATCAGCGCGTGCCATCCCAGCAGCGCGCACTTGATGCGGCTAGGGTAGGCCCGCACGCCGGCCAGGCTGACCAGCTTGCCGAGCTGCGCGCCTTCGGGTTCGAGCTGGCCGGTGAGCACGGCGCGGAAGCGCTGTTGCAACTGTTCGGCGAACTCGACCGGCTGGCCACGCACCGCCTCGGTCATCATCGACGCGGAGGCGACGCAGATGGCACAGCCATGGCCGGTGAACCGGATGTCGCCCAACCGGCCATCGTCCAGGCGCAGCGCGACCTGAAGATCGTCGCCGCACTGAGGGTTGTGGCCGCGCGCCTGGTGCGTGGGCGCGTCGAGCGTGCCGAAGTTGCGCGGCGCGCGCTTGTGGTCCATGACCACGTCCTGGTACAGCGCGTTCTCGGCGGCCGTGCTCATCTCATGGTCTTCAATGCGTGCGCGACGCCGGCCAGCAAGCGCTCGACCTCGTCGCGGGTGTTGTAGAGCGCGAACGAGGCGCGGGTGGTCGGTCCCCGGCCGAGATGGTCGATCAGTGGCTGCGCGCAATGGTGGCCGGCTCGCACGGCAATGCCCCGTTCGTCGAGCAGGGTGCCGATGTCGTGCGGGTGCACGCCATCGGCGACGAAGGAGACGATCGCCGATGACGCGGCCTCGGGCGCCAGCACCGTGACGCCGTCGATCGCCGCCAGGCCGTCGGCCGCCAACGCGCGCAGCGCACGCACATGGGCATCGATCGCGGCGCGGCCGACCTCGTCGATGAACGCCGCTGCGGCCGCCATGCCGACCGCGCCGGCGACGTTCGGCGTGCCGCCTTCCAGACGTGCCGGCAAGTCAGCGAACGAGGCTTCGAACTCGGTGACCCAGTGCACCATGTCGCCGCCGAAGCGCAGCGGCACCAGCCGTTCCAGCGCGCTGCGCCGGCCCACGAGGGCGCCGGTCCCCATCGGCCCGTACATCTTGTGGCCCGAGAAGGCCATGAAGTCGCAATCCAGCTTGTCCAGTTCGGGCACCTCGTGACCCACCGCCTGCGCCGCATCGAGCACGGTCAGGGCGCCGGACGCCGCGGCCATCGCCAGCAGCGCTTCATAGGGAGGGCGTTCACCGGTGGCATTGGCACAGGCGGTCAGCGCGAACACGCGCGTGCGCGGGTTCAGAAGTCCGGCCAGGCCATCGATCTGCACTCGGCCGCGCGTATCGGGCCGCAGCCAGCGCAGCGTGGCGCCGCAACGCCGTGCCGCCTGTTGCCAGGGGACGATGTTGGCGTGGTGCTCGAGGCCGCTGACGACGATCTCGTCGCCCGGTCGAATGAAGGCGGCCGAGGTGCCGGCCGTCGACAGCCCGAAGGCCACCTGGTTGAGGGCATCGGTCGTGCCCGAGGTGAAGACCAGTTCGTGTGTCGACCCGGCGGCGACGAAGCGCTTGAGTCGTTCACGCGCGGCTTCGAAGTCGTCGGTGGCGCGCTGGCTCAGCGTGTGCACGCCGCGATGGATGTTGGCGCGGTCGTGCTGCTCGAACCGGCGCATCGCGTCCAGCACCGCAAGCGGCATCTGCGTCGTCGCCGCGTTGTCCAGGTAGGCCAGCGGCGCATCGTGGATGCGCTGTTCCAGTGCCGGGAACCGGTTGCGCAACGCGCCGAGGTCCGGGCGGGCTGGCGTGTGCAGCTCAGCCATGGCGCGTCTCTGGCACATTGCCGAACAGGCGGCCGGCTTCGCGGCCCAGCAGCGCTTCGATGCCCAGCGTCTGCAGCAACTCGGGACCGCCCAGGCCGCGTTCGAGCAAGGCGCCGGCCATGCCCTCGACGATCAGCCGTCGTGCATCGGCTTCGGCCAAGCCGCGCTGGCGCGCGAAGAACAGCGCGTCCTCCGGCAGCGCGCCCCAGGTGGCGCCATGCGCCGCCTGCACCTTGTCGTGATGGATCTCCAGGTGCGGGCGCAACACCAGCCTCGGCTGGCCGCCGGTCGGGATGCCGCTCAGCCGCTGTCGCACCTGCGCCTCGTCGGCGTCCGGGGCGATCCTCGTGTGGGCGTTGGCCACGGCGCGGGCGCTGCCACGGGCCAGCACCAGGCTTTCGACATCGCTTCGGGTGCGTGCGCCGCGGTGAGACACCTGCACCTGCTGCTCGACGGCCGAGTCCGCCGCGAACAGCACGCCGGCGACGTGCGCCTCGCTTCGATCGGCATGCAGTTCGATCACATGTCGCTGCAGGTGGTAGCTGCAGCCCGAGCCGATCAACGCCTGGTGGTAGCGGGCGCCGCGGGCCAGCCGTGCCTGCACGTGGTGCGCGATGAGATCGTCGCTGCCCGGTGTGGCGATTCGCAGGTGCTGCAGGGTGGCGCCTTCACCCAGCCGGATGTCGGCCTGCAGGTTCTGCACCACCGGCTGCCGGCACTGCTGCGGCTCGCGCTGATGCGTTTCGACGAGCACGCAGTGCACGCCCGCGAGCACTTCGATCACCAGCAGCGGCGCCTCGACCGCCGCGCGTGGCTGGTGGCGCAGCTGCAGCCACACCGGTTCCGCCCGTCCGCGCGCAGCACCCGGCACGCCGCCGATGCGCAGCCGCAGCCCTTGCCGGCACAGCGCGCGGTGCGCCCAGGCGAAGGGCGCGGCGTCGCCGCTGCCGGGCATCGGCAACCCGGCGAACAGCTCGGTCCGCTGCAGGTCGTCACCGGCATCGAGCCAGCGCGCGTCGACGCGGCCCTGGGGCGAGTCGCCGACCGGGTGCAAGGTCCAGCCTGCGCCGGCCAGCGGGTGGGCATCGCAGCCGGTCGCACCGGGATCGTCGCCCAGCCAGACCTGCGCGCCAGGCGGCGGCAGGTGGCGGAAGGCCTCGGCGCTGCGAGGTATCCAGCCGCGCGAGGCCAGATGCTCGCGGGCGGCCAGGATGTCGGCGCGGGCTGTGTCCATGGCGCTCACGCCGCTTCGGCGGCACGCAAGAAGCCGCTGCGCGCGATGTCGCGCGCCAGCTCGACGCCGCCGGTCTCGGCGATGCAGCCCTGGTCGAGGCGCAGCACCGCGTCGGGTTGCATCGACTCGATCAGCTGCAGGTAGTGCGACACGACGATGAACGCCGTGCCTTGTGCCCGCATGCCCTGCACCAGTTCGACGACGGCATGCCCGCCGTCGACGTCCAGGCCCGAATCGATCTCGTCGAGCAGCGCGAGCCTGGGCTTCAGCAGCGCGAGCTGCAGCAGCTCGTTGCGCTTGCGTTCGCCGCCGGAGAAGCCCTCGTTGACCGGCCGGCCCAGCATCGCGTCGGGCAGGCCGAGCCGCGTCGCCGCGGCGCGCGCGTCGCCGAGGAAGTCGAAGGCGTCGAGGGGGGGTTCTCCGCGGGCCTCGCGCACCGCATTGAGCGCACTGCGGATGAACAGGCTGTTCTTCACGCCGGGGACGTCCGGCGGTGCCTGGAACGAGACGAACAGCCCGGCGCGGGCGCGCTGCTCGGGGCTCATCGCCAGCAGGTCCTGGCCGTTGAAGCGTGCCTGGCCGCCTGCGATGCGGTAGCGTGGGTGGCCGGCCAGCGCCAGCCCGAGCGTGCTCTTGCCGCTGCCGTTGGCGCCCATCAGCACCTGCAGCGAACCGGCGGCCACGTTCAGCGAGACCGACTTCAGCACGTTGCGCTCGGCAACGTCGACACGCAGGTCGCGCAGCTGCAGCAGGTGTTCGGTGGTGGTCATGATTCGTCCTTCTGCACGGGGGTGGTGGCGCTCATCCGACCGCGCCTTCGAGCGACACCGCGAGCAGCGCCTTGGCCTCGAGCGCGAACTCCATCGGCAGCTCCTCGAGCACCGCCTCGCAGAAGCCGCCGACGACCAATGCGGTGGCTTCCTGCGGATCGATGCCGCGCTGTTGGCAGTAGAACAGCCGCTCTTCGGCGATGCGCGTGGTCGTGGCCTCGTGCTCGACGACCGCGTCATCGCGCGCCACGTCGACATAGGGGAAGGTGTGCGCGCCGCAGTTCGGCCCGATCAGCAGCGAGTCGCACTGCGTGTGGTTGCGCGCACCGGCGGCGGTGGGCGCCACGCGCACCAACCCGCGGTAGCTGTTGTGGGCGTGCCCGGCGCTGATGCCCTTGGAGACGATGCGGCTCCTGGTGTCGCGCCCGAGGTGGATCATCTTCGTGCCGGTGTCGGCCTGCTGGCGGTGGTTGGAAACCGCGATCGAGTGGAACTCGCCGCTGGAGCCGTCGCCGCGCAGCACCACGCTGGGGTACTTCCAGGTGATTGCCGAACCGGTCTCGACCTGCGTCCAGGCGATGTGCGAGCGTGCGCCGGCGCACAAGCCCCGCTTCGTGACGAAGTTGTAGATGCCGCCGAGCCCCTGTTCGTCGCCCGGGTACCAGTTCTGCACGGTCGAGTACTTGATGTGCGCGTCCTCGTGGGCCACGAGTTCGACGACGGCGGCGTGCAGCTGGTGCTCGTCGCGCTGCGGCGCGGTGCAGCCTTCGAGGTAGCTGACGTGGCTGCCGCGCTCGGCGATGATCAGCGTGCGCTCGAACTGGCCGGTGTTGCGTGCGTTGATGCGGAAGTACGACGACAGCTCCATCGGACAGCGCACGCCTTCCGGGATGTAGACGAAGGAGCCGTCGGAGAACACGGCCGAGTTCAGCGCGGCATAGAAGTTGTCGCCCGGCGGCACCACGTTGCCCAGGTAGCGTTCGATCAGCTCGGGGTGGTGCTGCACCGCGTGCGCGAAGGAGCAGAAGATCACGCCGACATCCGCCAGCTGCGCGCGGAAGGTCGTGCCCACCGAGACCGAATCGAACACCGCATCGACCGCCACGCCCGCGAGCTGCGCGCGCTCGTGCAGCGGCACGCCCAGCTTCTCGTAGGTTTCGAGCAGTTTCGGGTCGACCTCGGCCAGGCTCTTCGGGCCGTCCTTCTGCGACTTCGGTGCCGAGTAGTAGCTCAGCGCCTGGAAGTCGATCGGCTCGATCTGCAGCTGGCCCCAGGCCGGTGGCGACAGGGCCTGCCAGCGCTCGAAGGCGGCCAGGCGCCACTTCAGCAGGAACTCGGGTTCGCGCTTCCTCAGCGAGATCGCGCGGACCGTGCCTTCGTCCAGACCCGGCGGCAGGCTGTCGGTTTCGACATCCGTGACGAAGCCGTGGCGGTAGGGTTGCCGCAGCGCCTGCGTCAGCGACGCGGCCTGTTCAATGGCGGCCATCGGTCAGCTCCGATTCAATGCTTTCGAACCCGGCGGTGCTGCCCAGGTAGCCGCGGTACAGATTGCGTGCGATGCCACTGGCCACCTGCTGCATCTCCCGCGCCGTGGCGGCTTCGAACAAGGCGGTGGTGTGCGTGGTCCACAGCGCCAGCCAGCGCCTGAAGTGCAGCGGTGTGACGCCGTCCACCGCCATGTGCCTGCCGAAGACGTTGCCGGTGAAGCTGCGCGTGCCCAGCATGACGGTGCTCCAGAACTCCACCATGCGCGGCAGGTGCGCCGCCCAACGCCCGCCCAGCACGGCGTCGAAGGTCGGACCGAGCACGTCGTCCGCGCGCACGTCATCGTAGAAGCGATGCACCAGCCGGGTGATCGACTCGCGGTCGAGGGCGGCAGGGCAGGCGAGCGATGAGGTGTGGCTCATGGGGCGACTCCAATAGATGCACAGGATATGCATCTTTGACGCCTTTGACAAGCCCGATGGTGTTGGCCACGGACGGCGCATGGCCATGCCTGTACTTGTGGCTGGCCCCCACCTACGATCCGCCGACACACCGAACTGGACGAGCATGAGAACGGTCGACAGCATCGAAGCCTGCGCGCTTTCGCGCCTGGCGACCATCCAGGTCGACGCCGCCCACGCCATGAGCGCGTCGGACGATGTCGGTCGTCCCGACGATGCGCTGCTGCGCGAGCAGATGATGGACATCGACGACCACTGAAGCCACCCGGCCCGGATCCCGAGGAACCCCTTGCATCGCTTCCTGATCTACCGCTACGACCCGGACGCCGACGCCAAGCCGCGCATGCAGACCCTCGAGATGGAGGTCGGCGACAGCGACCGCATGCTGCTCGATGTGCTGATCAAGCTCAAGGCGATCGACCCGAGCCTGAGCTTTCGCCGTTCCTGCCGTGAAGGCATCTGCGGCTCGGACGCGATGAACATCAACGGCAAGAACGGCCTGGCTTGCCTGGCCAACATGCGCAGTCTGCCGGACACCGTGGTGCTCAAGCCGCTGCCCGGGCTGCCGGTGGTGCGCGACCTGATCGTCGACATGACCGGGTTCTTCCGGCAGTACGAGTCGATCAAGCCCTGGCTGATCAACCTCGACCCGCCCCCGCAGCGCGAACGGCTGCAAACCCCGCAGCAGCGCGACGAACTCAACGGGCTGTACGAGTGCATCCTGTGCGCCTGCTGTTCATCGGCCTGCCCGAGCTTCTGGTGGAACCCCGACAAGTACGTCGGGCCGGCCGGGCTGCTGCAGGCCTATCGTTTCCTCGTCGACAGCCGCGACCAGGCCACCGGCGAGCGACTCGACAACCTCGACGATCCCTACCGGCTCTTTCGCTGCCGCTCGATCCTGAACTGCGTGGACGTCTGCCCGAAAGGGCTGCTGCCGGCGGCGGCGATCAGCAGCATCAAGGACATGATGCTGCGGCGGGGGCTGTGAGAAGCCGGTGAAGGCCGATGCGCATGTCGTCGCGGTCGGCGAACCGGTCCCGGCGCATCCTGTCCCACAGCGTCATGATGTCCACCAAGTCGGGGTCGACGATGCGGAGCAAGCCGATGAGTGCCACCAAGCCGATTGACTGGAACCCCAGGGCGCAACAGGTCATCAACGACCAGATCGCCGCCTACGACGCGATGCGCCGGCGCTGTCCGGTCGCCTACAGCGACCAACTGTCGTGGTCGTTGTTTCGTCATGGGGACGTCGTGCGCGTGCTGCAGGATCACGAGACCTTCAGCAACGCGGCCTCGAATCATCTTTCCATCCCGAACACGATGGATCCGCCGGAACACACTGCGTACCGGCAAATCGTCGAGCGCTACTTCGGCGCTGAACGGATGGCCGAGTTCGAGCCGGTTTGCCGGGCCATCGCCGAAACGCTGATCGGTGATCAGCGCCGTGGCGAAGCCTTCGAACTGATGACCCGCGTCGCGCAGCCGTTCGCGCTTCGCATCCAGTGCGCCTTCATGGGCTGGCCCGACACCCTGCATGAGCCCTTGCGCGAATGGATCGGCAAGAACCACCGTGCCACACGGGCGGGCGACCGCTCGGCCATGGCGCAGGTCGCCGTCGAATTCGACCGCCACATCAAGCAGCAGCTCGTCGTGCGCCGCGATGCGGGGGGCCAGGCGGCCAACGACGTGACCAGCCGTCTCCTGCAAGAGCACGTCCATGGCCGGCCGCTGAGCGACGAGGAGATCGTCAGCATCGTGCGCAACTGGACGGTCGGCGAACTGGGCACCATCGCCGCCAGCGTGGGCATCCTCGTGCACTACCTCGCGACACATCCAGCGCTGCAGGCGCAGCTGCGTCGCCAACCGGGCGATCTGGCCGATGCCATCGACGAGATACTGCGGATTCACGCGCCGCTGATCGCCAACCGTCGCGTCACCACCCGCACGGTCGAAATCGACGGGCGCAAGCTCGAGGCAGGCGAGCGCCTGACCCTGATCTGGGCTGCCGCCAACCGCGATGAAGCCGTCTTCGGCGATCCCGATGCCTTCGATCCGCAGCGCAACCGCGACGGCAATCTGCTGTACGGCGCAGGTGTGCACGTGTGTCCGGGCGCGCCATTGGCCAGACTGGAACTGCGCGTGCTGATGGAGGCGATGCTGGCCGGCACGCGCGACATCAGCCTGGTTGCGACCCCTCCGCCCGAACTCGCGGCGTTTCCGGCCAGCGGTTTCTCATCGTTGCAGATACGCCTGCAATAGCCGCCAAGGAGCTCCGCCGACGATGCGTCGTCGGCGCATCGAGGCAGGTCCCCGCGGCCCGAGTACTCTTGCGCCACGATCCAGGCGACCGGCCTCAATCGCCGTGGGGGCGATTCGATGGCGGCGCGTCGGCCAGGGTCCGAGGCTGGCCGCTCGATCCGGCTCGGCGATCGTCAGACCACGTAGCACAGGATCACGACGTAGTGGGCGGCGCTGCCGGCCATCACGAACAGATGCCAGATGCCGTGGAAGTGCTTGATGCGCTCGTCGAGCGCATAGAAGACGATGCCCACCGTGTAGAAGAGCCCGCCCGCGACGAGCCAGGAAAAGCCGGCCGACCCCAAGGCCTGGCGCAACGGGACCAAGGCGACCACGGCCGCCCAGCCCATCACGACGTAGATCACCACCGAAAGGATCCGCGCCTTGTCGGCCCAGAACTCCTGCAGGCTGCCGATCACGGCGAGCCCCCAGACCGTGCCGAACAGCGACCAGCCCCAGACGCCGCGCAAGGTCACCAGGCAGAAGGGCGTGTAGCTGCCTGCGATGAGCAAGTAGATGCTCTGATGGTCGAGCTTCTGCATGACGCTCTTGGCGCGCCCGCGCAGGCTGTGGTACAGCACCGAGAAGGCGTAGAGCAATACCAGCGTCAAGCCGTAGATCGAGACGCTCACCACCTTCCATGGGTCCCCACCCAGCGCGGCCACCACCACCAGCACCACCGCCGCGGCGAGTGCCAGCGTAGCCGCCACGAGGTGGGTGATCGCATTCAGCTTTTCGCCGTAGTACATGAACTGGGTTCTTTGCGCAGCGCCGTCTTGCATCGGAGTCGACACGCCATGCCGTGGGCGCCTCCGGCCGCTTCGTGGTAGTCCGTTCGGTGCCGTGAGTGTCGTCGATGGGTCGGATGCGGTCCATCGCAAGGACGCTGCCGACCAGCCGCCGCGATGTATCCGTTCGTCGACTGGCCGAGCGGCGCGGATATCCTGCTGCGCGATCGCATGCCGCAGCCATGAATTGAGCGGTCACGCTACCGGCTGCCAAACATCATCTGGCGCGCCAGCCGCTGCTTGAGCGGCGTCGCGACCTGCAGCGCCGCCAGCGCGGCACCGCGCAGCGTCGCCAGTCCCGGCGCGCGCCAGGTGAAGCTGCGCGCGAGGAAGTCGGTCGCCGCGACCATCGCCCAGCGGTCAGGCGCGCGCGCCCACTCGACGCGGCGCAGCGCGGCGTCGACGTCGTCGGTGTCGCGCAGCGCGGTCACCAGCTCGAAGGCGTCGCGCAGGCCCAGGTTCAGCCCTTGGCCGGCGACCGGGTGCAGAGTCTGCGCCGCATTGCCGATGCGCACGATCCGGCCGTCGACCAATGTGCGCTCGGCGTTCAGCCCGAGCGGGAAATCCTTCAGCGCCGACACCGCGGTCAGGGTCCCGGCCTCGGCCGGGAAGATCGTGTTCAGCACCGCCAGGCGCTGCGCATCGTCCAGCGCGCGCACCGGGTCGTCGTCGCTCGGCACGCACCAGACCAGCGCTGCGCGCGCGGCGCCGTCGTCCGCCGGCGGCAGGGGCAGGAGCGCCGCCGGGCCATGGCGAGTGAAGCGCTCGCAGGCCATGCCCGGCTTGCCGCCGGCCAGCGTGACGGTGCCGACCCAGGCCGTCTGCCGGTAGTCGTGGGTGATCGCCTTGCGGGCCTGCTCGGCGAACACGCCGCCTTCGGCGACGATCGCCAGGTCGAAGGCCTCGGCGATGCCGGCATCGACCTCGACGCCGTCGGGCAGCGTCTTTAGTGCCGCCACCGGCGTGCCGAAGCGCGTCTGCAGACGGTGGCCGTCGGCCTCGGCCAGCACGGCGGCCTGCAGCGGCGCGACCAGCGGCCCGTAGGCGAGCACGGCGCCGAGCATCGGCACCGCCTGCTCGGCGGCGCTCAGTCGCACGGTGGCGTCGCCGAAGGAGGGCGGCGCCTGCGAGACATGCACCGACAGGATCGGCGCGGCGTCGGCCGCCGGCCAGACCTCGAGCCGGCGCAGCAGTTGCACGCTGCCCAATGACAGCGCCAGCGTGCGCGGGTCGGCCGACACGTCGTGGTCGAGAGTCCGGGCATCGAACAACGTCAGCTGCGCCCGCGGCAGCTGGCGCGCGGCCAGCAGGGCCAGCGTCAGCCCGACCGGCCCGGCGCCGATCACCGCGATGCGAATCATCGTGCGTGCGACCATGGCTTCGATATTATCGATCCCGCCCGGATGGCCGGGCTTCACGCTGGGAGGGACCCGACCGTGGCGCTGATGGATTTCGTCAAGAAGCAGTTCATCGACATTCTCGAGTGGACCGAGTCCGGCGACGGCACGCTGGCCTGGCGCTACCCGATGGCCGACAACGAGATCCAGTACGGCGGCTCGCTGACGGTGCGCGAGAGCCAGATGGCGGTCTTCGTCAACGAAGGCAAGCTGGCCGACGTGTTCGGCCCCGGCATGTACAAGCTGACGACGCAGACCCTGCCGGTGCTGACCTACCTGAAGAACTGGGACAAGCTGTTCCAGAGCCCGTTCAAGAGCGACGTCTACTTCTTCAGCACCCGCCAGCAGCTCGACCGCCGCTGGGGCACGACGCAGCCGGTGACGATCCGCGACAAGGACTTCGGCGCGGTGCGCCTGCGCGCCTTCGGCAACTACGCCTACCGGATCGCCGACCCCAAGGCCTTCCACACCGCGATCTCCGGCACGCGCGACCGCTACACGATCGACGATCTCGACGGCCAGCTGCGCGGGCTGATGCTGCAGCACATCAGCGACGCGGTGGCCGAGAGCGGCGTGCCCTTCCTGGACCTGGCGGCCAACCAGGTCGAGTTCGCCAATCAGCTGCGCGACGTCACCGCGCCCGAGTTCGCCAAGCTCGGCCTGGCGCTGGAGGCGGTGACGGTGCAGAACGTCAGCCTGCCCGAGGAGCTGCAGAAGATCCTCGACCAGAAGATCGGCATGGGCATG
This sequence comes from uncultured Rubrivivax sp., assembly GCA_937975735.1. Classification (GTDB taxonomy): domain Bacteria; phylum Pseudomonadota; class Gammaproteobacteria; order Burkholderiales; family Burkholderiaceae_C; genus Rubrivivax. Next base: position 3,870 of record CALJUI010000253.1, on the reverse strand, counting down.
GTCGGCGGCGACATGGGCAAGTTCATGCAGTACCAGACCGCGCAGGCGATCCCGAAGTTCGCCGAAGGCCAGGGCGGCGGGGGTGGCGGCGGCAGCGGCATCGCCGGCGACGCGATGGGCCTGGGTGCCGGTGTCGCGCTCGGCCAGGTGATGGCGCAGCAGCTCGGCAAGGGGCTGGTGCAGCCGACGGCGACCGAAGGCGCGGCGGCGCCGGCCGGCATCCGGCCCGACGAGATCATGGCGACGATCGAGAAGCTCGGCGAGCTCAAGACCAAGGGCCTGCTCACCGACGACGAGTTCAACGCCAAGAAGGCGGAGTTGCTGAAGAAGCTGGCGTGAGCCTGCGCCGGTGAATTCGCCGCAGCGCGCCTACCGCGCCAACTGCCCGAACTGCGGTGCGCCGGTCGAGTTCGCCTCGGCGGCGTCGGCCAGCGCGGTCTGCGGCTTCTGCCGCAGCACCCTGGTGCGCGACGGCGAGGCGCTGCGCCGGATCGGCGTCAGCGCCGAACTGTTCGACGACCACTCGCCGCTGCAGCTGGGTGCCTCAGGCAAGCGCCAGGGCCTCGGATTCACGCTCGTCGGGCGACTGCAGTACAGCTACCGATCGGGCCCCCAGGCTTCGGCTTCGCCTCCGCCACCCCCCGAGGGGGCCGCAGCGCCGACCGGCCAAGCCGGATCGACGCTAGGTGGCACCTGGAACGAATGGCACGCGCTGTTCGACAACGGCCGCAGTGCCTGGCTGTCGGAGGACAACGGCGCCTACGTGATCGCCTTCGACGCCGAGCTGCCGGCCGATGCGCCGGTGCTCGACGCGCTGCAGGCCGGCGCGTCGTGCCGCATCGGCGGTCAGGCCTGGAGCGTGGCGTCGGTGGTGCGCGCCAGGCTGATCGCCGCCGAGGGCGAGCTGCCGAGCCCGCCGAATCTGCAGGGCGAGTTCACGGTGGTCGACCTGCGCAATGCGCTCGGCGAGGTCGGCACGCTCGACGGCAGCGACCCGGCGCGACCGCACTGGTCGATCGGCCGGTCGGTGGCGCTGTCGGAGCTGGCGCTGACCGGCCTGCGCGAGACCGGCGAGAAGCTGCTCGGCGCGCGCGGCATCGAATGCCCGAGCTGCGGCGCCGCGCTCGAGGTGACGCTGGCCAGCACGAAGTCGATCAGCTGCCACCAGTGCCGCGCGGTGGTCGACGTGTCCGGCGGCGTCGGCGCCGATCTGACGCACCACGCCCAGGCCGCGCCGCGGCAGCCGCCGCGAATTCCGCTCGGGCGCAGCGGCACCCTCGCCTTCGGCGCGCCGCCGCAGAGCTGGCAGGTGGTCGGCTACCTCGAGCGCTGCGACCTGCCGGCGCCCGGCGACGACGACGAGCAGAGCTTCTGGCGCGAGTACCTGCTGTACCACCGCACCGAAGGCTTCGTCTTCCTCGTCGACACCGACGAGGGCTGGAGCTGGGTGCGGCCGATCACCGGCGTGCCGGTGCTGCGCGGCGACCGCGCCGACTGGGGCGGTGCCACCTACCAGAAGCGCTGGGACTACGACGCCAAGGTCACGCACGTGCAGGGCGAGTTCTACTGGCGCGTGCAGCGCGACGAGCGCGCGCGGGTCAGCGACTACGAGGGCACGGGCAAGGCCTACGCCAAGCGCATGTCGCGCGAGCAGGTCGGCAACGAGGTGACCTGGTCCGCCGGCGAGACCATCGAGGCCGCCAAGATCGCCGCGGCCTTCGGTCTGGTCGGCATGCCACAGTCACTCAAGCGCGACACCGCGCCGTTCACCGCCGACACCTCGCTGCGCAAGATCGTCATCATCACGGTCATGCTCTTCCTCGTCGTGATGGTGATGGCGCAGTGCAGCGGCGAGACCTGCGACGAGGTGCGCAGCACCTTCGGCGCGGCGAGCAACGAGTACCAGCAGTGCGTGGCGCGCAGCAGCGGCGGGGGCTTCCGCTCGGGCGGCGGCTCGTTCGGCGGATGGTCCTCTGGCGGAGGGCACAAGTGAATCACAGGAGGTGGACAACATGATGGGATTCGAATGGCTGCGCCCGGCGGCGTTCTTCGGCTCGATGCTGTACGCGCTGATCGGCGTGGCGATCTTCTGGCTGAGCTTCCTGCTCGTCGACCGGCTCACGCCCTACAACCTGTGGGAGGAGATCGTCGAGAAGAAGAACCTCGCACTCGCGATCGTCGTCGGCTCGACCGCGATCTCGATCGGGATGATCGTCGCGGCCGCGGTCCACGGCTAGAGCCTTGAGCCCACTGAGTTGATGGCCGCCGAGCCCGCCCGCCGCCGGGCCGCCCCAAGGCGGGCGGAGCCCCCCCGGGGGGTGGCGAAGGAGCGAAGCGACAAGCCTGGGGGCCCACGGATCTCGCCGGCCGAAGTCGCGCTGCTCGCCTCGGTCTTCGTCGTCGCCGCCTGCGGCCTGGTCTACGAGCTGGCCGCCGGCGCGCTGGCGAGCTACCTGCTCGGCGACTCGGTGCTGCAGTTCTCGACGATCATCGGCAGCTACCTGTTCGCGATGGGCGTCGGCTCCTGGCTGAGCCGCTTCATCGAGCGCCAGCTCGTCGCCCATTTCCTGCGCATCGAGCTGCTCGTCGGGCTGATCGGCGGGCTGTTGCCGGCGCTGCTGTTCGCGGCGCACAGCGTGCTGCCGGTCGGCGCGAGCGCGCCGTTCCGCGTGCTGCTGTACGCGCTGGTGCTGCTGGTCGGCACACTGGTCGGCCTCGAGATCCCGCTCGTGATGCGCATCCTCAAGCAGCAGTTCCGCGAGCGCTATGCGCTCAAGGAGCTGGTCTCGCAGGTGCTGACCTTCGACTATCTCGGCGCGCTGGCGGTGGCGCTGGCGTTTCCGCTGCTGTTCGTGCCGCAGCTCGGGCTGATCCGCACCGGCGTGTTCTTCGGCCTGCTCAACGCCGCCGTCGCGGTCTGGGCCCTGTGGCTGTTCCGCGCCGAACTGCGCCGCTGGCGGGCCCATGCCGCGGCCTGCGCCGGCGTGATCGCGGTGCTGCTCGCCGCGATGGCCGGCGCCGACCGCGCGACGAGCTGGGCCGAGGACCAGTTCTACGGCGACGGCGTGATCCTGCGCGCCGACAGCGACTACCAGCGCATCGTCGTCACCCGCGGGCCGAGCGGGCTGCGCCTGTACCTCAACGGCAACCTGCAGTTCCACTCCCGCGACGAGTACCGCTACCACGAGGCATTGGTGCACCCGGCGATGGCTGCGCAGGGCGCGCCGCGCCGCGTGCTGGTGCTCGGCGGCGGCGACGGCATGGCGGTGCGCGAGGTGCTCAAGCACCCGAGCGTCGAGCGGGTGACGCTGGTCGAGCTGGACCCGCACATGACGCGGCTGTTCCGCGAGCAGCCGCTGCTGGCGGCGCTGAACGACGGTGCGCTGTCCTCGCCGAAGCTGCGCATCGTCAACCAGGACGCCTTCGGCTGGCTGCAGACCCAGGACGAGCAGTTCGACGTCATCGTCGTCGACTTCCCCGACCCGAGCAACTTCGCGCTCGGCAAGCTCTACAGCACGAGCTTCTATGCGCTGCTCGACCAGCGGCTGGCGGCGGGCGGCTATGCGGTCGTGCAGACGACCTCGCCGCTGATCGCGCGCCGCAGCTTCTGGACCGTGGCCGCGACGATCGAGGCGGTGGGCCTGTCGACCGCGCCGTACCACGTGCATGTGCCGAGCTTCGGCGAGTGGGGCTTCATCGTCGCCAGCCGCCGGCCGTGGCGGATGCCGACCGCGCTGCCCGAGGGCCTGCGTTCGCTCACGGTCGAATCGCTGCCGTCGATGTGGGTCTTCCCGCCGGACATGGCACGCGTGCCGGCCGAGCCGAACCGGCTGTCGAACCAGGCGCTGGTGCACCTGTTCGAGTCCGAAT
>CALJUI010000252.1 GCA_937975735.1 uncultured Rubrivivax sp. | reverse complement strand
GGCGGTGCTGCTGTTCCCGGTCGGCGGCATCGCGGCGCTGATCCTGCTGGGCTGGCTCGGCGACGAAGGCCGCCACCAGGCCGCGGCCGCGGCGGGGCGATGAGCGGCGCCGCCCGGGTCGTCGCCGCCGCGCTGCTGGGATCGATGCTGATGGCGAACGCGACGGCCGACCCTGCGCGCTGGACCGCCGAGGTGACGGCCGCCGAGCGCGCCTTCGCGCGCAGCATGGCCGAGCGGCGTCTCGACGACTTCCGCGTCCACCTGTCGGCGCAGGCCCTGTTCTTCGGCCCGAAGGGTTCGGTGCTGCGCGGCCGCGACGCGATCGCCGCCGGCTGGCAGGGCTTCTTCGACGGGCCGGCCGCGCCGTTCTCGTGGGAGCCCGATCAGCTCGCGCTGTCGACCGGGCCGGTGCGCAATCCGAAGGGCGAGGTGGTCGCGCGCTTCAACTCGATCTGGCGCCAGGAGGCGCCGGGCGTCTGGCGCGTGGTCTTCGACAAGGGGCAGCCGCCGGACTGAAGCGCGGCCGGGTGCGGCTCAGCGCGTGACCAGCGTCGTCAGCGTGCGCTCGACGTAGTCGGCGCCGGCCACCGTGTTCGGGCAGGCGCCGGCGAGCGGGCGGTTGCAGGCGGTGGCGCTGATCCGGTAGGTCCGCACCGAGGCCGCCCCTTCGGTGTAGGGGCCGCTGGCGACGCAGCGCACGGTGACCGTGTACGGCTGCAACTGCCCGGGCAGCGTCGTGATCGACTGCAGCGGCGTGCAGGTGGCCGCCGGCAGCGCCCGCACGCGGTACTGGCCCCAGTCCAGGCCGGCCTGCGCGGCATGGTCGGCGCGGTTGAACGACAGGTCGCGGGCATAGCCGCTGTGGACCGAGGTCACGAGCCCGACCGCGTAGGTGGTCAGGCCGCCGAGCAGCACCAGCACGGCGATGATCAGCACGGCCGACAGGCCGGACTGGTGGCGCTTCATGGGCCGCTTCATGGCGCCTCGCTCACCGGCAGCGTCGCGACCAGGTCGGCGACCTCGGGAATCGAGGTGCCGGCTGCGACCTGGCTGAGCCGCAGCGACAGCTGCACGACGCCGCCGCGGCCCAGCCCGCCGGCGGCCTGGTAGCGGAAGCTGCAGGCGGCGACGGTGTTGGCCAGCGGTGCCGACAGCGTGGCGGCGCCGAACGCGACCGGCTGCACCGCACTGACCGGGTAACCCCAGCGGCGCGTCAGCGTGCGCGTGGCCGGGTTGCAGTCCCAGGTGACCGGCGTCGCGACGAGGTAGAAGCGCCGGCTCGGCGACAGGCCGGGAAAGTTGTGCGCGCCGATGCGCAGCCGGTTGCCGTCGGGCGCGGCGGCGACGTCGGTCAGCCGCGTCTTGATGCCGCCCGCGACGGCGACGTTGCCGCCGAAATACGGGTCGCCGCCCGCCACGCCAGGGCCGAGCGGGTTCACCACCACCCAGTCGGTGCCGCCGACCGGCGTGTCGCCCTCCAGCGGGCCCAGGCTGGTGAAGCAGGTCTCGTTGCAGCCGGCCTCCAGCGCGTCCTCCAGCCCGGCGGCCGTGCAGGTGGCCGGGCAGACCTGGCCGGCGCCCGACGCGGCGGCACGATGGCGCCCCCAGGCGCGCACCTCCAAGGTCTCCAGGAAGACGCGGGAGCCGACGGTGCGCACGCGCACGCTGTTGGGCAGCGCGCGCCGCAGGTCGTCGGCGAGCTTGCTGTGCACGGTGTCGATCGACTGCGTCAGCTCGGCGCGGCGCGTCGCGTCGAGCCAGGCCGACAGCGGCAGGCGCAACATCGGCGCGGCCACCAGCGCGAGGATCGCGATGATGACGATCGAGATGATCATCTCGATCAGCGTGAAGCCCGGCTGGCGACGCATCGGCCGCATGTTCAGATCCCGTTCGGCGCGTGGCGCATGCGCACCGACTCGACGACGGTGTCGGCCTGGCCGGGGCAGCGCACGCGCACGATGATGCGCAGCGCCTGGGCGCGGCCGTTGGCATCGAGCGCGGCGATGCCGGGCATCGCCTGCGGCGTCGTGGCGATCGCCGCCGAGCATCCGGCGAGCGGCGAGCCGGCCGGGTTTAGCAGATTGCCGGCGATGTCGCAGATGCCGCCGGCGCAGCCCGGGCCCGGAGCGACGAAGCCGTTGTAGTCGCTGACGTTGTCGAAACGGTTGGCGGCGTTGTAGCGGGTCTCGCCCGGCTCGGGTCCGAGCGCGTCGACGCTGCTCGCGCAGCCGGTCGGGCTCAGCGTGGCGGCGGTGGCGGTGGCGGCGCGGGCGTCCTGCGGGTCGCAGAAGGTCATCGGCATCATCCGCACCTCGGCCATCAGCGTCTGCGCCAGCGCCAGCGCCTGGCGCGAGCGCATCGACTCGGCCGACTGCGCCGACAACCGGGTGAAGACCACCGTCAGCGACCCGGCGACGGTGCCGATCAGCACGATCAGCACCAGCACGTCGATCAGGGTGAAGCCACGGCTTCTAGAGCGCCAGGCCGGTTTCACGGGACACGGTGAGCGCGAAGCCGCCCACGGTCAGGGTCTGGTCGGCGGCCGGCACGAGCTGGCCGCGGCTGTTGAAGCGCACCAGCGCGGCGCCGCCGAGCGCGACGCCGGTCGGCATCGCGATCCGGTAGGCGCCGGCGCCGCCGGGATCGGTGACCGGCTGTGCGGGGTTGCAGGCGCCGGCGGCGACGTAGACCGCGCTGGCCTGTGCCGGCGTGGCCAGCACGCAGACCTCGCGCTGCTGGGTGATCGCCAGCTTGCGGACGTGGTGCAGCATGCCGCGCAGCTGGTCGCGGGCGCCGCGCTCCTGCACCGCGCTGCGGTCGGCCAGCCGGGGGATGGCCAGCGCGGCGAGGATCGACATCACGACGATGACCACGACCAGCTCGATCGTGGTGAAGCCGCGCATGGTGAACCTCGCCGGAGCGGCGATCAGCAGCCGGTGGTGACGTTGGCCGACAGCGTCGGCGCCAGGCCGAGCGCGGTGGGCGGCGTGTAGGTGAACGAGCAGTTCGGGCCCGAGGTGCCGCCGAGCACGCGGATCTGGAGCGCACCGGCGACGGCCGCGGTCTGGTACTGGTCGGCGGCCAGCGCAGCGGCCGTGGTCGGCAGGCCGGCGGCGGCCACGATGCCGGCGTTGGCGGCCTGCGGGTACAGCAGCCGCACCTGGATCAGGCCCTCGGGCGTGCAGATCGTGCCGTTGCCGGCCGCGTTGACGTTCGGCGTGCCGAAGGTGCCGCAGGCGGGCTGCACCTGGGCCTGGCGCGCGATCGCGGCGCCGTTGACCATCGCCATCGCCGAGGCCACCGAGCCGCGCACGGCATTGAGCTTGGCGATGCGCGCGTCGCGCTGCATGTTGGTGAAGCGGGGCAGGGCGACGGCGGCAAGGATGCCGAGGATGATGATGACGACGATCAGCTCGATCATCGTGAAGCCGGTCTGTGGGCGTTTCATGGCGTTCTCCAGGGAAGCGGGGCTGAATCGGGGCGAGTACGGGGGATATCGGCGGGGCACGCGGAGACTTGAGGGGCTACTTCAGCGCGGCCTTGCCGAGGTCCCACATCGGCATGAACACGCCCAGCGCGAGCACGAGCACCATCGCGCCGAGCGCGAAGATCAGGATCGGCTCGATCTGCTGCGACATGGTCTTGAGCTCGTACTCGACCTCGCGCTGGTACATCTGGCCGACCTCGTCGAGCATCTCGTCGAGCGTGCCGGATTCCTCGCCCACCATGACCATCTGCAGCACGATGGGCGTGAAGATGTCCGCCTTGCGGCAGGCCGCGAGCACGCTGTCGCCGCGCTCGACACTGGTCTTCATGCCGAGGATGGCGCGCTCCATGTGCGCGTTCTCGGTCACGGTGGCGGCCAGCTGCAGGCCGTCGAGCACGGGCACGCCGCTGCGAAGCACCATCGCCAGGCTGCGACAGGCGCGCGACAGCGCGCCCTTGCGCAGGATCTTGCCGGCGACCGGGATCCTGAGCTTCCAGCGGTCCCACGCCAGCCGGCCCGCCGGCGTGGCGATCAGGCCGCGGCTGACCAGCGCCGCCAGCGCGGTGCCGATGACCATCGCCCACCACCACTCGACGACGAAGCGCGAGGTGCCGAGCAGGATGCGCGTCATCAGCGGCAGCTCGGTCTGCAGGTTCTCGAAGACCTTGGCGAAGGCGGGGATCACGAAGACGTTGATCACCGCCACCGCGACGACCATCGCGAGCACGACGAACTTCGGGTAGCGCAACGCCGAGGCCACCTGCTCGCGCATGTAGCGCTGGAAGTCCAGGTGGTGGTGCAGGCTGTCGAAGATCTCGGTCAGCTGGCCGGTGCTCTCGCCGACGCGGACCATCGCGATGAAGAAGTCGTCGAAGGTCTCCGGGTGGCGCGCCATCGCGCGCGACAGCTCCAGGCCGGCGTCGAGCGACTGGCGCAGCTTGCCCAGCAGATCGGACAGGCCCTCGTGCGTCGACGACTCGCGCAGGCCCTGCAATGCGCGCAGGATCGGCACCCCGGCACGCATCAGCGTGTGCATCTGGCGCGTGAACAGCAGCAGCTCGACGTCGCCGACGCGGTGCCGGTTCAGCAGCTTCGCGAGCACCTCGCGCGCATCGCCGGGCGGCTGGTGCAGCTCGATGACCACCGGCACGATGCCCTGGCCGGTCAGCGCGTCGGCGACCTGCAGCCGCGTGCTCGACTCGATCACGCCGGACCTGGGCTGTTGCGTGGCGTCGCGGCCGAACCAGGCGAATTGCGGCACGGTGGCGGTTCCTACAGGCCAGCGCCGACGCGCATGGCTTCGGCCAGCGTCGTGCGGCCCTCGGCGACCAGCTGCAACACGTGACTGCGCAGCGTGAACTTCGCGAAATGGCGCTCGGCGGCGGCGTTGAAGCCGGCCGGGTCGTCGCTGTTGGCCAGGTGCACCAGCTCGGGCGTCATCTCGATCATCTCGTAGACCGCGATCCGGCCGCTGTAGCCGCTCTTGTGGCAGGCCGGGCAGCCGGCGCCCCTGTAGGCCTTGTACGGGCCGGTCGGGTCGACGAAGTCGACGCCCAGCCACTCCTGCTCGTGCGGCGCGACCTCGGCCTCGGTCTTGCAGGCCTCGCAGATCACGCGCACCAGGCGCTGGGCGAGCACCAGGCGCACGCCGAGCGCGACCATGTACGACGGGATGCCCATGTCGCGCAGCCGCATCGGCGTGCTGGCCGCGCTCGTCGTGTGCAGCGTGGACAGCACGAGGTGCCCGGTCAGCGCGGCGCGCAGGCCGATCTCGGCGGTCTCCTGGTCGCGCATCTCGCCGACCAGGATCACGTCCGGGTCCTGGCGCAGGCAGGAGCGCAGCACGCGCGAGAAGGTCAGGTCGACCTTGTCGTTGACCTGCACCTGGTTCAGCCCCGGCAGCCGGTACTCGACCGGGTCCTCGACGGTGATGATCTTGAGGTCGGGCGAATTCAGCTCGGCCAGCGCGGCGTACAGCGTCGTCGTCTTGCCGCTGCCGGTGGGGCCGGTGACCAGCACCATGCCGGAGGACGACATCAGCGCCGCGCGCAGGCGCTTGAGGATCGGCGCCGGGATGCCGAGCGCATCCAGCCGGTTGCGGCTGGCGTCCTGCACCAGCAGGCGCATCACGACCGACTCGCCGTGCTGGGTGGGCAGCGTCGAGATCCGCACATCGAGGGTCGTCGCGCCGACCTTGACGCGGAAGCGCCCGTCCTGGGGCAGACGCTTCTCGGAGATGTCCAGGCTGCTCATCAGCTTCAGGCGCTGGACCACGGCACTGGCGATGCGCGAATCCGGCGTGCTCTGCACCTGCATCACGCCGTCGATGCGGAAGCGGATCTGCAGCGCGCGTTCCTGCGGCTCGATGTGGATGTCCGAGGCGCTGCGCTGGGTGGCGGCCTCGAAGATCGAGTTGATGAGCTTGACCACCGGCGCGTCGTCGGCCGAGGCGTTGCTCTCCAGGCCGGACAGGTTGAGCACGTCGTCGCCGACGTCGGCGACGACGTCGCGCGCGAAGCTCGCCATCTCCTCCTTGCGCTGGTAGACATGCTCGATCGCGCCGAGCAATGCGCCTTCGGCCACCACGCAGGGCACGAGCTGCGAGCGCAGCGTGCGCGACAGCTGGTCGAAGGCGGCCATGTCGGTCGGGTCGACCATGCCGATCTCGAGGCCGTCGCGGTGCGGGCCCAGCACGAGGGCGCGGAAGCGCCGCGCCTGCACCTCGGGCAGACGGCGCACCAGCTCGGGGTCGAGCTCGTGCTTGGCGAGGTCGACGAAGCGGATGCCGAGTTGGTCGGCGACGACCTCGCTGATCTGCTCCTCGGTGGCCAGGCCCAGGTCGGTCAGCGCACGACCGAGCTTGCGGCCGCTGGTCTTCTGCATCTCCAGCGCCTGCGTCAGCTGGCGATCGGTGATCAGGCCCTTGCTGACCAGCACCTCGCCGAGGCGGAAGCGTCGCGGGTTGAAGACGGCGGCGGCGGGACGGTCCATGGCGGTTCTCGGGTCAGTGATCAGTCGAGCGAGCGGATGCGCTGGTCGGCGTAGGTGGCGAGGTCCTCGCGCGGCAGCCCGATCGACTGCGCCCGCGCGTAGGCCTGGCGCGCACGCGGGGCCTGGCCCTCGCTGTCGAGCGCGACGCCGAGGCCGAACCACCACATCGGGTTGGACGGCTGCTGGCGCGCCGCGCTCTCGTAGGCGGCGAGCGAGCGTTTGAAGTCGCCTTGCTGGGCGAGGATGCCGCCGCGCAGGCCGTCGGCGTCGGCACCGGTGACGCCGTGCTGGTCGAGCACCACGAGCGCATCGCCGCCGGCGCCGTCGGCGACCAGCAGGCGGGCCAGCAGCAGGGCCATCGCGGCGTCGCGCGGGTGCATCGTCAGGCCGTCGCGCAGCAGCTGCGCGGCGCGCGGGTTGGCACCCGACTCGTGCTCCAGCACGGCGGCGAGCAGGCGGGTCGGGGCATGGCGCGGATCGACGCCGAGCGCCTCGTGCGCACGCTCGAGCGCGCTGCGACGCTGGCCGGCCTGCGCGAGTTCGGTCGCCTGGCGGTACAGCGCGAGTTGACGCTGCTCGGCGGTCATCGGCGCCGGGCGCTTGTCGATGCGCGCCGGCATCGCCACCGGCGCGGCGAGCGCGACGGCGGTGGCGGTCGGCGCTGCGGC
>CALJUI010000251.1 GCA_937975735.1 uncultured Rubrivivax sp. | reverse complement strand
ACGTCGAGCGCGACGGCCGGCCGATCATCGTGCAGCGCCAGGTCATCCTGACCGGCGAGAACCTCACCGACGCCCAGCCCGGCTTCGACCAGCAGACCCAGGAGCCGACCGTCAACCTGACGCTCGACGCCAAGGGCGCGCGCGTGTTCCGCGACGTCACGCGCGAGAACGTGGGCAAGCGCATGGCGATCCTGCTGTTCGAGAAGGGCAAGGGCGAGGTCGTCACCGCACCGGTGATCCGCACCGAGATCGGCGGCGGCCGGGTGCAGATCAGCGGCCGCATGACGACGCAGGAGGCGAGCGACCAGGCGCTGCTGCTTCGCGCCGGCTCGCTGGCTGCGCCGATGGAGATCATCGAGGAGCGCACGATCGGCCCGAGCCTGGGCGCCGAGAACATCGCCAAGGGCTTCAACAGCGTGATCTGGGGCTTCGTCGCGATCGCCGTCTTCATGTGCGGGTACTACATGCTGTTCGGGCTGTTCTCGTCGCTGGCGCTGGGCTTCAACGTGCTGCTGCTGGTGGCGGTGCTGTCGATGCTGCAGGCGACGCTGACGCTACCCGGCATCGCGGCGATGGCGCTGGCGCTGGGCATGGCGATCGACGCCAACGTGCTGATCAACGAGCGCGTCCGGGAGGAGTTGCGCAACGGCAGTTCGCCGCAGGCGGCGATCAACGCCGGCTACGAGCGCGCCTGGGGCACGATCCTGGACTCCAACGTGACGACGCTGATCGCCGGCCTGGCGCTGCTGGCCTTCGGCTCCGGTCCCGTGCGCGGCTTCGCGGTCGTGCACTGCCTGGGCATCCTGACCTCGATGTTCTCGGCGGTGGTCTTTTCGCGCGGTCTCGTCAACTTCTGGTACGGGCGCCAGAAGAAACTCAAGAGCGTGTCGATCGGCACGATCTGGCGCCCGGACGCGCCCAAGCCCTGAGGCCGGAAGGACATATCGACCATGGAATTCTTCCGCATCCACCGCGACATCCCGTTCATGCGCCATGCGCTGGTGCTGAACGCGATCTCGATCATCACCTTCGTGCTGGCCGTGTTCTTCCTGGCCACCCGCGGCCTTCACCTGTCGATCGAGTTCACCGGCGGCACCGTGCTGGAGGTGCAGTATGCGCAGAGCGCCGACCTGGAGAAGGCGCGCGGCGCGGTCGACGCGCTCGGCCTCGGCGAGGTCCAGGTGCAGAACTTCGGCACCTCGCGCGACGTGCTGATCCGCCTGCCGGTGCGCGGCGACTCGAACCAGTCGGACCTGGCCGCTCGCGCCTTCGCGGCGCTGTGCCAGGCCGAGGCCGGCACGGTCGGCACCAAGGCCTACGTCACGCCCGAGGGCGAGTCGGTCAGCCGCGCGTCCTGCGAGGCCGGCGGCGCCGAGCCGCTGCGCCTGTCGCGCACCGAGTTCGTCGGCCCCTCGGTCGGCGCGGAGCTGGCGCAGGATGGCGCGATCGCGCTGGCCTTCACGATCATCGGCATCATGATCTACCTCGCCCTGCGCTTCGAGTGGAAGTTCTCGGTGGCGGCGATCATCGCCAACCTGCACGACGTCGTGATCATCCTGGGCTTCTTCGCGTACTTCCAGTGGGAGTTCTCGCTGGCCGTGCTGGCCGCGGTGCTGGCGGTGCTGGGCTACTCGGTCAACGAGTCGGTGGTCATCTTCGACCGCATCCGCGAATCGTTCCGCAAGTTCCGCAAGATGACCACCCCGCAGGTCATCGACAACGCGATCACCAGCACCATCAGCCGCACCATCATCACCCACGGATCGACGCAGATCATGGTGCTGTCGATGCTGATCTTCGGCGGCCCGACGCTGCACTACTTCGCGCTGGCGCTGACGATCGGCATCCTGTTCGGCATCTATTCGTCGGTATTCGTCGCCGCGGCGATCGCGATGTGGCTGGGCGTCAAGCGCGAGGACCTGATCAGCGGCGGCCCCAAGGAACACGACCCGAACGACCCGAACGCCGGGGCGGTGGTGTAGAGTCGTTCGGCCGTCACTTCCCCCCTCCCGACCCGACAGTCCATGGTCACCGGCGCCGCGTTCCAGCCCCTGCCGGGCCAGGCCAGGCGGCTGTATACCGAGGAGCTCGTCAAGGGCCTGCCCCATCTGGTTCAGACCGTCTGCGAGACGGCGCAGGCCACGCTCGACAAGCCGGCGGAGCCGGCCGCCACGCTGCGCCGGCGCGAGACCGTCCAGGCACTGCTGAAGGTGGCGGCCGCCTGGCACCGCAGCATGGTCACCGGCCTGCGCGATGCGCTGCAACATGGCGTCTCCGCGTCGCGCATCGGCGAGCTGCCGATGCCGTCGTCGCACACCGGCATGACGCTGGTCGACGACGACACGATCGAGCTCGAGATCATGACCTCGCGGCTGGCGCTGGCGATCATGGACCGCGCCTCCTGGGAGTTCTCCGACCTGCGATCGCGCATCGCCCACCTCGAGAAGCGCGCCGAACTCGACGCCCATGACCTGCTGCGCGCCCACGTGCTGTCGCGCATCGTCGTCGACGCCTGGCGCGCCGCCGGCCTGCCGCAAAGCGGCTGGCGCGAGTTGCAGGGCGTACTGCACGACGAGTTCGCGCATCTCGTCGAGGAGGCCTATCACGAGACCAACCGCTGGCTGGTCGAGCGCCACGTGCTGCCCGAGGTCGACCTGCGCCCGCTGATCAAGCGCCACAAGAACACGCCGATCCCGCACACGGCGTTCGGCGGTGGCTACCCGACCGGCGTCGATGGCGGCGCGGCGTCGGGCCCGATGTCGGGCACCGCCACCGGCCCGGGCGGGCCGCGCGGCTACGTGGGCGACGAGACGCGGCTGATGACGCGGGCCGGGCCGCTGCCGCGCAGCTCCGAGCATGTCGAGGCCGTGCTCGGACGGCTGAACCGGCTGGTCGGCCGTTACGTGCCGAACTTCGGGCAGGTCGCCGACGCGCCGCAGCCGCCTTCGCCGGGTCTGGCGCGGGCGATCGACACGGCGCAGCAGGGCATCCGCCAGCGCGTCGCGCCGACCACCCAGCGCGGCGAGCCGCTCGTGACGACGCCGGTGATGCTCGAGGAGCTGAACCAGCGCAAGCAGGCGCTCAAGCGCGCGGCGGCCACGCCCGAGGAGCGCGCGACGATCGAGATCGTCGCGCTGCTGTTCCAGAGCATCCTGACCGAGGACCGCATTCCGGCCAACGTGCGCGTGTGGTTCGCCCGCCTGCAGATGCCGGTGTTGCGCGTGGCCGTCACCGAGCCCGACTTCTTCGCCACCGTCGACCACCCGGCGCGCCGCCTGATCGACCGCATGGGCGCCTGCGTGATGGGCTTCGACGCGGCGGCCGCGGCAGCCAGCGTCAGCGACGCGCTGCAGAAGGAGATCAAGCGCATCGTGCAGGTCGTCGAGGCCTACCCGGACACCGGCCGGCGCGTCTTCCAGACCGTGTTGATCGAGTTCGAGAAGTTCCTCGAGCACTACTTCAAGAACCAGAACGAGGCGACCAAGAAGGGCGTCTCGCTGGCCCAGCAGGTCGAGCAGCGCGAGACGCTGGCGATCCAGTACACGATCGAGCTGCGCCGCATGCTCAACGAGGTGCCGGTGCAGGACGGCGTGCGCCAGTTCCTGTTCCAGGTCTGGGCCGACGTGCTGGCCACCACCGCGGTGCGCTACGGCAACCAGAGCGACCAGACCAAGGCGATGAAGCGGGCCGCCGCCGACCTGATCTGGTCGGCCAGCGCGAAGGTCACGCGCGAGGAGCGCGCGGAGGTCATCCAGCGCCTGCCGGCGCTGCTGAAGGGCCTGCGCGAGGGCATGGCCGCGGCCGGCCTCGATGCAGCACGCCAGGACGTGCAGATCCGCCAGCTCAACGATTCGCTCGCCGCGGCCTTCACCGCCAAGGCCGCGGTGATCCCGCACGAGCGCCTGCAGGAGCTGATGGAGCGCCTGGAGACGCTGGAGGAACTGCTGCCCGAGGCCGCCGACATCGCGATCGACGAGGCGCTGGTGATGGACCTGTCCGGCCACGAGAGCGCCGACCTCGAGGTCGTCACCGAAGGCGGCTCGATGCCGACGCAGGCGATGCAGGCCTGGGCCCGCGAGCTGCAGGTCGGCAGCTGGTACATGCTCGACTACCGCGGCCGCAACGAGGCGGTGCAGCTTGCGTGGCAGGGCCTGCGCAAGCAGCTCAGCCTGTTCGTCGGCGTCAAAGGCCGCTGCATCCTGTTCCAGCAGCAGCGGCTGGCGTCGTTCCTGCAGGCCGGGCTGCTGCTGCCGGCGCAGGACGAGGCGCTGACGGTGCGTGCCACGCGCAGCGCACTGGCCAAGCTCGACGTCGACGCCAGCCAGCTGATGCAGTAGCGCGGCAGCGCGCCGCGGCTACTGGGTCACGCGCTCTTCGGGATCGACGAAGAGTTCGTCGAGGATCAGCGCGTCGGGCTCCTCGCCCAGGCTCCAGAAGACCATCAGCAGGATGATCTTCACGTCGTCGAGCGACATCGGCCCGGTGCCGACCGCGGTGGCGCGGTCGACCACCATCTCGCGCAGCGGTGGCGGCAGCACGCCGGCGGATTCCAGGAAGCGGCTGAAGCCGATGCACTCGTCGCCGAGCAGGTCGTGCTCGGCCTCGGTGTAGATGCGCTGGCTGCTCGGCAACTGCTCGCCGGTGTGCGCGCCGGCGTGCGTCGTGAGCCCGTCGAGCCAGCTCAGGGCCTCCTGGATCTCGTCGTTCTCGAAGCCCGCCGCGGTCAGCTTGCGCGAGAGCTGCTTGTGGTCGGGGCAGGCGTCCGGGCGCCAGTAGTTTTCGTACAGGTAGACGAGCACGTCGAACATGAATCCACTATAGCGCAGCGGTCCGGGCGGACCCGTCGTCAGCCCGCGCGCCGGCGCTGGAACAGGCCGCCCGGCAGGCGGGCCACCTCGCCGTCGAGTTCGAGCTCGAGCAGACGCACGTTCAGCCGGTCGATCGGCCATCCGGTGCGCGCCGACAGCGCGTCGAGCGTGGCCGGGTCGTGGCCGAGGGCCTCGAGCAGCGGATCGTCGCTCGGGCCGGTGTCGTCGGAAGTCTCCGCGGCCGGCGGGCGCTGGCCCAGTTCCTCGAGGACGTCCTGGGCCGACTCGACCAGCTTGGCGCCCTGGCGGATCAGCGCATGGCAGCCGCGCGACAGCGGCGAGTGGATCGAGCCCGGGATCGCGAACACCTCGCGCCCGCACTCGGCGGCCAGCCTCGCGGTGACCAGCGAGCCCGAGCGCAGCGCGGCCTCGACGACCAGCGTGCCGCGGGTCAGGCCGGCGATCAGCCGGTTGCGTTGCGGGAAGTGCTCCGGCAAGGGCGGCGTGCCCGGCGGGTACTCGCCGAGCAGCAGGCCCTGCGCCGCGATCCGGTGGCTGAGCGCGCGGTGCCGCGCGGGATAGACGCGGTCGGGCCCGTTGCCGATCACCGCGATCGTGCCGCTCGCGCCCTGCAGCGCGCCTTCGTGCGCCGCCCCGTCGATGCCCAGCGCGAGGCCGGAGACGATCGTCCAGCCGGCGTCGCTGAGCGCGGCGGCGAAGGCCTGCGCGTTGTCGCGACCCTGCGCGGTCGGGTTGCGGCTGCCGACGATCGCCAGCGCCGGCGAGCGCAGCCGCGCCGGATCGCCCTGTGCGAACAGCAGCAGCGGCGGGTCGGCCGTCTGCAGCAGCAAGGCCGGGTAATGCGGGTCGCCGAGCGCGATCAGCCGGCGGTCATCGCCCTGCGCGTGCCAGGCGGTCGTCGCCGCGATCCGTTCGTCCAGGTCCGCCGGCGGCTTGGCCAGCGCCTGCGCGCGAGCCTGGCCCAGCACCTCGGCCCAGGCGGCCGGGCGTGCGTCGAAGACCGCCTGCGGGCTGCCGAAGGCGGCGAGCAGACGCCGTGCGCTGGCGCGCCCGACGCCGTCGGTGAGCAGCAGCCGCAGCCAGGCGGCGAGTTCGTCCGGGTCGTGGCCGCCGGCAGCGGTCACGGCTGCGTGAAGCGATCTCCGGACTGCACCGGCTCCTGCACCGACAGGATCAGGGCGTAGGACACGCGGTCGAAGACGCGGAACACGAACAGCAGGCCGTGCCGCTCGTCGGGCAGGCGCATCGGTGTGCGCACGCCTTCGGTGGTGCGGTCGACCGCGTTGCGGCCGGCGCGCCACAGCGCCAGCACATGGCCGGTCTCGAGGCCGTCGCGCTCGCCGCGGTTCAGCGCGACGATCTGGTTCTGGCCGGCGGTCAGCGCCTCGCCGTAGATCGACACGATGCGGCCCTCGACCGGCGACGACGGCGGCCGCGGCACGTAGGCCGCCAGCTGGCGCTGCGGCACCGGGCTCAGGCGATCGCCGATGCCGGCTTCCAGCCGGACATCGCGTACACGGAAGGTGTCCGGCACGACCAGCGGCTTGCCGTCCTGGCCCACCCGGTCCTCGCCGGCGCGCACGAAGTCGGCGGTGCCGACGTAGACGGCTTCGTAGCCAAGGATCTCGCGCGTGCCGGGGTCGAGCAGCGCCTTGGGCTGACGGAACAGGCGGAAGTCGCGCGCGCCGCCGAGGTCACCGCGCACGTAGGCGGTCTCGCCCTGAGACAGCAGCACGCGGCCCTCCTGGGTCGCGACGATGCGCGGTGCGCGCTCGAGCTCGTTCGCGTTGAAGACCACGGCCTCGTTCAGGAACGGGCCGATCAGGTGCAGCGGGATCGATGCGATCGCGCCGTTGTCGAGCAGTTCGCTGCGCACGCGCGGCGTCAGCTTGACCGTGTTGCCGTCGCCGCCCTCGGTGGCCACGCGCAGCCGCGCCCGGCCGTCGATCTTCTCGAGCACCAGCCGCTGGCCCGGAAAGATCAGGTGCGGATTGCGGATCTGGTCGAGGTTCATGCCCCACAGCTCGGGCCAGCGCCACGGCGACTTCAGGAACAGCTTGGAGATGTCCCACAGCGTGTCGCCGCGTTGCACGACGTGGAAGTCTGGCGCGTTCGGCGCCAGGTCCGCCAGCGGCACGCCGGCGGCGGCGACCTGCTGCGCCGTCGCGCGCATCTGCGGCGTGATCGGGAAGTTCGGCTCGGCCGCCTGGGCCGCTCCCCACGTCAACACGGTGCCGAGAATGGCGAGCTGCGTTGCGCGCAGGCCGGGGCGGTGGGATGAGCTCATGCAGCGGGTCTCCGGGCGAGTCGCGGTCCGCGCGCGCGGGTGCCACAATCACGCCTGTTCAAAGGGACATCGAACCCATCGCGTGCACGCATCGGCGAGCCCGCGACAATGCTCATATGTTTTCACAGATTCTGCCTTTAAACCCTTGATATCGCAAAGAAAGTAGGCGGGCGTTCACCCCCCTGTGCAACCTTTCACGGCACCCCGCGTTGTGATGCGCCCACAGCTGAAACCAGCTGTTGCAGACCGGCCCGCCCTGCCCACCCGCTCATGGCCCAGCTCGAGATCCTCCGTTACCCCGACCCCCGACTGCACACCGTGGCCCGGCCCGTGGCCGAGGTCGACGATCGCATCCGGCGCCTCGTCGACGACATGCTCGAGACGATGTACGCCGCCGACGGCGTCGGCCTCGCCGCGACACAGGTCGACGTGCACGAGCGGGTCATCGTCATCGACGTGTCCGACACCCGCGACCAGCCGCTGGTGCTGATCAATCCGGAGCTGGTGGCGCGCAGCGAGGACATGAGCTTCTCCGACGAGGGCTGCCTGTCGGTGCCGACCGTCTACGACAAGGTGCGGCGGCATGCGCGCGTGGCGGTGCGCGCCCTCGGCCGCGACGGCGAGCCCTTCGAGCGCGAGGCCAGCGGCCTGCTGTCCGTGTGCATCCAGCACGAGATGGACCACCTGATGGGCAAGGTGTTCGTGGAATACCTCAGCGCGTTCAAGCGCGACCGCATCAAGACGAGGATGTTGAAGAAGGCGCGCGAGGCCGTTCGCGGCGCCGCATGAGGGTTGCCTTCGCCGGCACGCCGGCGTTCGCGCGCTGCTCATTGGATGCGATCGCCGCGGCCGGCTTCGAGCTGCCGCT
>CALJUI010000250.1 GCA_937975735.1 uncultured Rubrivivax sp. | reverse complement strand
CCTGCGCGTCGACGAGGATGTTGGCGGGCTTCAGGTCCCGGTGCACGACGAGGTTGCGGTGCGCGTGCTCCACGGCGTCACACACCTGCTGCACCAGGCGCAGCCGCGCCGGCGTGTCGAGCGCGTGCTGCGCGCAGTGCGCGTCGATCGGCCCGCCGTCGACGTACTCCATCACCAGGTAGGGCGCACCGTCGTCGGTGGTGCCACCGTCCAGCAACGCCGCGATGTGCGGGTGCTGCAGCCGCGCCAGGATCTGCCGCTCCATCGCCAGCCGCTCCACGAACTGCGGCGACGTCAGTGCCGGGTTCAGCAGCTTGACGGCGGCACGCTGCTCGAACTGGCCGTCGGCGCGCCGCGCCAGGTAGACCGCACCCATGCCGCCGTCGGCCAGGTGGCGCTCCAGTGCCCAGGGCCCGAGCCGCGTGCCCAGCATCTGGTCGGCGCGCTGCTGCACCCAGCCGGCGGCAGCATCGGCGACGACGGCCTCGACGGGGTCGGCACCGGCCGCGGCATCGTGGGCGAGCAGGCGGCGCACCTCGTCGCGCACGGCGGTGTCGGGGTGGCGCTGCAGCAGCGCGTCGCGCCCGGCCTGCGGCAGCGCCACGGCCTGCGCGAACAGCGCCTGCACGCGCGCCCAGTGGGTGGGGGGTTCTTGCGGGACTTCTTGTTCTGGGGTCATCACGCTGGCGCCGCCCCCTGTGAGGCGGCGGCACGGGGCCTCAGGGCTCGGCCGCCGACGCACGCACCACGCGGTGCACGAAGCCGAGCTTGTCCAGCGTGGCCGGCGCCAGCACGAAGGGGTAGGCGTGCTCGTGGCCCATGCTGCGGTTCAGGCTGTTGAGCGCGAAGCTCAGCGGCAGCCAGTGGTCCACCAGGCGCTGGAAGTCGGTCTCGGTGTAGGCGTCGAAGTCGTGCTTCGCGGCCACGGCATCGTCGGCCACCGGGCGCGCGCGGATGCGCAGCCCGAAGTGGTAGGCCGTCTCCAGCGTGTCCACGATGTGCAGGTAATGCGCCCAGGTCTCGGCCCAGTCCTCCCAGGGGTGGGCGCTGGCGTAGCTGCTGACGAAGCGGTCGTTCCAGTCGGGCGGCGGGCCGTTCTGGTAGTGCGTGGCCAGCGACTGGCCGTAGTCCTGCGTCTCGTCGCCGAAGGTGGCGCGGAAGTCGTCGAGCCAGGGGCCGTCCCACACCAGGCGGTCCCAGTAGTAGTGCCCGGACTCGTGGCGGAAGTGGCCCTGCAACGTGCGGTAGGGCTCGGCCATGTCCTCGCGCTGGCGCATGCGGTGCGCCGGGTCGGCCTCGGCGATGTTGATGGTGATCAGGCCCTGCGCGTGCCCGGTCATCACGCGCTTGCGCTCGTGGAAGGTGGGCTCGCCGTCGGCCAGGAAGTCGAAGGCCAGGCCGGTGGGGTCGGTGCTGCGCGGCTGCATCGGCAGGCGCAGCCGCAGCAGCGAATAGGCCAGCCGTCGCTTGGCGATCTCCAGCTTCTGCCACAGCGTGCGGTGCTCGGGGTTGCCCAGGTTCGGGATCGTGCGGTTGAGCCGGCAGGCGCGGCAGAACGCGTGCGGCTCGTCGGCCGGCACCATCCAGTTGCAGGCGGCGTGCTCGGCGTAGTTGCGGCACATGCGGAACAGCGCGCCGCTGCCTTCGCGACGCCAGCGGTCGTCGCCGGCGGCGTCGAAGGCAGCGAGCTGCATGTCCTGCGGCACGAACCCGAGCAGCGCGCCGCACTGCGTGCAGGCGTGGTGCTCGAAGTACAGCAGGTTCTGGCAGGCCGCGCAGGAAAACAGTCTCATCGTGCCATCCGGCGGTGGCGGCCCGGGGCCGATGCCCGAACCTTATCAGCCGGCCTGCTCAACGGGTGGCCACGAAGGCGTGGTCCACGCTGCCGTCGCCGACCAGGCGCACCAGGCGCCGGGTGTCGGTCCCGTCGTATCGCGTGAAGTAGCCGCCGACATAGAACGTGTTCTGGCGACCCGGCATGCGGACAAGTGATGACACGGAGTCGTTGAACGGCCGGCGAACGAAGTCGGCGTCCAGGCGCGCGCCATCGTGGCGGATGTGTACGAAGTGCCCGACCTCCGCACCACGGTAGCTGTGGAAGTAGCCGCCGACGTCGACGCTGCCGTCGACGCGTGGCAGCAGCGCCCACACGGCCATCCCGCCTTCGTTGGCCGCAAAGCCACTGCCGACCTCGAAGCCCGTGTCGCGCGAGCCGTCGGCATTGATGCGCACCAGGCCTTTGGTGCTGGCCTGCCGGTAGGTGCTGAAGCTGCCGCCGGCGTAGATGTCGCCGCTGCCGTCCGCAGCCAGTGCCAGCGTCCACACCGGGCCCCCCGACCCGAACCCGCTGCCGGCGTTGAAACTGGTGTCGCGCGCGCCATCGGCCCGCACCCGCACGATGCCTGGCGCCGGAGCGGCGCGGAAGGTGTCGAAGTCGCCGGCGACGATGATGTGGCCGTTGCGGTCGGGGCCTGCGATCGCGTCGACCACCGGGGCCTGCCCACTGGCCAGCGACCAGCCGCTGCCCAGGCTGAAGCCGCGGTCGAGCGTGCCGTCTGCATTGAGCCGCACGACGGGCTGCACGGGCTCGCCGCGGTAGTGAGAGAAGTACCCGCCGACGTAGACGTCACCGTCGTCGGCGAGGGCCATCGCCGTCACCACGCCGCGAAAGCCCTCGCCCACCTGGAAGCCGGTGTCGATGCTGCCGTCGGCGTTCAGGCGCACGAGGGCCTTGCTGGGTTGGCCGCGGACGGTGGTGAACTCGCCGCCGGCGTAGACGTCGCCGCTGCCATCGATGGCCGGCGCGATGGCCCAGACCGGCGCGTCCATGCCCGAGCCGATGTCGAACGCCGCATCGAGGCTGCCGTCGTGGTTCAACCGGGCCATGCCCCGCGCCGGGTCGGACCC
>CALJUI010000249.1 GCA_937975735.1 uncultured Rubrivivax sp. | reverse complement strand
GTGGCGCCCCCTGCCCTTGAGCGTCGTGTTCTCGCGCTCGACCGTCACGGTGTCCTGTTCGTGCAGGATGGTCGCGGTGGGTTTGAACGCGGCGCGCATTGTGATGGGCATGCCGTTCGATATGACGACTTGGATACCGCCGCTGCGGTTGGTGGGCGTCGTGACGCGCCGTGCGTCGTCGGCGCGCACCGTGCGCACGACGAGGCCCTTGTCGACCAGCGCACCGATCGCGCGCGAGGTGCGCGCGCGGTCGAGGTGGGCCTGCGACGCCAGCGCCGACGGCGACAGCGGACCCCGCGCAGCCAGCGTCGCCAGCAGTCGCCACTCGCGCCGCGTGATGCCGTGCCGGCCCTCGAGCAACCGGATGACCGGCGCGCCGCTGAGCGCGAACAACCGCAGCAGGCGGAAGTTCAGCAACTCGTCGAGGTGTTCCGGACGGCGCAGCGTGCTCATCGCTCAGGGACAACCCCCAGAAGGATTGATTACATCAATCCATGCCGGACGGCCTAGATTCGACCAGGTCCGTCCACTCCCGGAGATGATCCCATGACTGCCTCGCTGCTGTCCTCGATCCGTCGCGCCTGCGTGCTCGCGCTGGCGGCGTGCCTCGCCGCCCCCGTCGCCGCGCAGGACGGCACGATCAAGATCGTCGTCGGCTACCCGGCGGGCGCGACTTCCGACGCGCTGACCCGGGTGCTGGCCGAGGCGATGACCTCGCGCCTGAACCAGACCGTGATCGTCGAGAACAAGGTCGGCGCCGGCGGGCGCATCGCCAACGAGGTCGTCAAGGCCGCGCCGGCCGACGGCACCACGCTGCTGATGACGCCGGTGGCGACGATGTCGATCTTCCCGCACAGCTTCGCGGGCCAGCTGCGCTACGACCCGTTCAAGGACTTCACACCGGTGGCGCACCTGAGCAACTTCCAGCTCGGCCTGGGCGTTGCCACCGGCGTGCCGGCGAAGAACCTGGCCGAGTACGTCGCCTGGGTCAAGTCCGATCCGCAGAAGAACAGCTTCTACGGCTCGGCGGCGGCGGGCAGCCTGCCGCACTTCTTCGGCGTGATGTTCGCGCGGCCGGCGGGGCTGACGCTGACCCACGTGCCGTACAAGGGCACCGCCTCGGCGATGCAGGCCCTGGCGGCGGGCGAGATCTCGGCGCTGTCGACGGTGGCGGCGGACATCCGCTCGCTGGTGCAGGCCGACAAGGCCCGGCTGCTGGCGGTGGCCGGCGAGCAGCGCAGCGAGGCCTTCCCGAACGTGCCGACCTTCCGCGAGCAGGGCTACGACCTCGTCGCCAACCCCTGGTACGGGCTGTTTGCGCCAGCCGGCACGCCGCCGGCCACGGTGCAGCGGCTGGCCAAGGCGGCGATGGACGCGATCAGCGAGCCCGCGGTGCGCAAGCGGCTGGTCGAGATGGGGCTGGAGCCGACCGGCCTGGCGCCTGAGCGACTCGGCGCGATCATGAAGGCGGACTTCGAGCGCTGGGGCCCGGTGATCCGGGAGAGCGGCTTCAAGCCAGGACAGTAAGCCGCCCCCGGGCTTGATGCGACGCCCCTTCGCCCTCCTGCGAGGGCGCGGGCGCTGACTTGGGGCGGCCTGGCGTCAGACGGGACACGGGGTGCCCACGGTGCGACGTGATGGACGTGCTCTGCATCAGGGCCGGCCCGCTGCGCCGGGAGCGCGTCGTCGAGCCGGTCGACGAGCCAGCGCCATGCCGACTCGAGGCACGACCTGCTGTTCTCACTCCACGGTGACGCTCTTGGCGAGGTTGCGCGGCTTGTCGACGTCGGTGCCGCGGGCGCAGGCGGTGTGGTAGGCCAACAACTGCAGCGGCACCACGTGCAGGATCGGCGAGAGCGCACCGTAGTGCTCCGGCATGCGGATCACGTGCACCCCGTCCTCGCTCTCCATCGCGGTGTCGGCGTCGGCGAAGACGTAAAGCTCGCCACCGCGCGCGCGCACCTCCTGGATGTTGCTCTTGAGCTTTTCCAGCAGCTCGTCGTTCGGCGCGACGGTGACGACCGGCATCTCTGCCGTCACCAGCGCCAGCGGCCCGTGCTTGAGCTCGCCGGCCGGGTAGGCCTCGGCGTGGATGTAGCTGATCTCCTTGAGCTTGAGCGCGCC
>CALJUI010000248.1 GCA_937975735.1 uncultured Rubrivivax sp. | reverse complement strand
AGATCAAGCGCGCGATCCAGACCGGCCTGGCGCCGGCCGGCGAGTTCATCATCTCGGGCCTGGCCAACGAGAACCCGATCTTCGGCGCCGACTCGATCCCCTTCCTGGCGACGAGCTACGCCGACGCCAAGCGCCTGTACGAGGCCACCAAGCCGGTGCAGGCCAAGGTGCTGGCCGGTCAGGGCATCAAGATGCTGTTCTCGGTGCCTTGGCCGGGGCAGTCGCTGTACTCGGTCAAGCCGATCAACAGCCCGGACGACTTCAAGGGCACGAAGATGCGCGCCTACAACCCGGCGACGACCAAGATCGCGCAGATGCTCGGCGCCAGTCCGGTGACGATCCAGCTGCCCGAGCTCGGCCAGGCGCTGGCCACCGGCGCGGCGCAGAACTTCCTGACCAGCAGCGCCAGCGGCGCCGACGGCAAGCTCTACGAGCAGGTCAAGTACTTCTACCCGGTCAACGGCTGGCTGCCGCGCAACGTGACCGCGGTCAGCCAGAAGGCCTTCGACGCACTCGACAAGGCGACGCAGGATGCGCTGCTGAAGGCCGCCGCCGACGCCGAGGCGCGCGGCTGGAAGATGAGCGAGAAGGTCGACGAGGACTCGATCGCGATCCTGAAGGCCAACGGCGTCACCGTGGCGCCGCCGTCCGACAGCGTGAAGGCCGCACTGCAGAAGATCGGCGACACGATGACCGACGAATGGCTGGCCTCGGCCGGCCCCGACGGCAAGGCCATCATCGACGCCTACCGCAAGAAGTGAATCGAACCGGGCTCCGCCCCGCCGCGACAGGCGGCGGCGCGCGGGGTCCTGGTGTTCCAGACCGGGAGGGTTGATCCATGCTGCACCGACTGGCGTTCGGCTTCTACAAGGTCCTGCTGGTGCTGGCCGGCATCGCGATGATCGGCGCCTTCGTCGCCATCATGCTGAACATCCTGGCGCGCATCTTCGGCTGGAACATCCCGGGCCTGGACGGCTACGCCGGCTACGCGATCGCCGCGGCGCTGTTCCTGGCGCTGCCGTCGACGCTGCAGCACAACGAGCACATCCGGGCCACGCTGCTGCTGGACCATGTCAGCCCGGGCACCCGCGGCAAGATGGAGACGCTGGCGCTGCTGCTGGGCACCGCGATCGCGCTCTTCCTGGCCTGGTTCTCGGTGCGCCTGGTCTGGGTCTCGTACACGCTGCACGACGTCGCGCCGACCGGCGACGCGACGCCGCTGTGGATTCCGCAGCTGAGCATGGCGCTCGGCGCCCTCGGCTTCGCGCTGGCCTTCGTGCAGGCGCTGGCGTCGCGCTTCGGCGGGCCGGCGTTCTTCGCCGCGGCTTCGGAAGAAGCCACTCACGCCGACTGAACACGCAGGAGATCCCATGGACGTCATGATCGCGGCCGGCCTGGTCATCCTGCTCTTCGTCGCGCTGGCCTCGGGCCTGTGGATCGGCATGGCGCTGCTCGGCGTCGCGGTGATCGCGATGGAGTTCGCCACCAGCCGCCCGGTCGGCGACAGCATGGTGCTGACGATCTGGGGCGCGCAGTCGAGCTGGACGCTGACCGCGCTGCCGCTCTTCCTGTGGATGGGCGAGATCCTGTTCCGCACCAAGCTCAGCGAGGACATGTTCAAGGGCCTGGCGCCGTGGATGAACCGCCTGCCCGGCCGCCTGCTGCACGTCAACGTCATCGGCAGCACGATCTTCGCCGCCGTGTCGGGCTCGTCGGCGGCCACCTGCGCGACGATCGGCCGCATCGCGCTGCCCGAACTGCGCCAGCGCGGCTACCCGGAGTCGCTCGCGGTCGGCTCGCTGGCCGGCGCGGCCACGCTCGGCCTGCTGATCCCGCCGTCGATCATCATGATCGTCTACGGCGTCGCCGCCGACGTCTCGATCGCCAAGCTCTTCATCGCCGGCATCGTGCCCGGCATCGTGCTGGCGGCGCTGTTCATGGGCTACATCATCGTCTGGTCGCTGCTGAACAAGGGCAGGATCCCGGCGGCCGACAAGGGCATGTCCTTCGGCGCCAAGCTGTACGCGTCGCGCCACCTGATCCCGGTGGTGGTGCTGATCGGCGCGGTGATGGGATCGATCTACACCGGCATCGCCACCGCGACGGAAGCGGCGGCGATCGGCGTGCTCGGCTCGCTGGTGCTGGCCGCGGTCGAGGGCAGCCTGAGCTGGAAGACCTTCCTGTCCGGCGTCGGCGCCGCCTGCCGCGTCTACTGCATGATCGGCCTGATCCTGGCCGGCGCGGCCTTCCTGACGCTGGCGATGGGCTTCGTCGGGCTGCCGCGCCACCTGGCCGAGTTCATCGGCGCGCAGAACCTGTCGCCGCTGGCACTGATCCTGGCGCTGACGGTGTTCTACCTCGTGCTCGGCTGCTTCCTCGACGGCATCTCGATGGTCGTGCTGACGATCGGCGTGCTGCTGCCGACGGTGCAGGCCGCCGGCTTCGACCTGATCTGGTTCGGCGTCTTCACGGTGCTGCTGGTCGAGTTGGCGCAGATCACGCCGCCGGTCGGTCTGAACCTGTTCGTGCTGCAGGGGCTGACCAAGCACGACCTGACCTACGTCGCGAAGACCGCGACGCCGATGTTCCTGATGATGCTGGTGGCGGCGGTGGCGTCGTACTACTTCCAGGACCTGATCCTGTGGCTGCCCAACCGGATGTGAGCCCGCGTCTGCTCGACGCCGGCGATGCCGCCTTCACGATCGAGTTCGGCGACACGATCGATCCGGCGCTGCTCGCCGCAGTCGGTGCGCTGGACGGCGCGATCGCCCGCGAGCACGCCGCCGGCCGGCTGCCGGGGCTGGTCGAGACGATGCCGACCTTTCGCTCGCTGACGGTGTTCTTCGACCCGCTGGTCACCGGTCGCCGGGCGCTGATCGATGCGATCGCGCCGCTGTGGGCGGCCGGCGGCGCCGGCGCGGCGGTCGAAGGCCGCCGCTGGCGGCTGCCGGTGTGCTACGAGGGCGAGTGCGCGCCCGACCTGGCCGAGACCGCGCGCACCATCGGCGTCGGGGTCGACGAGGTGGTGGCGCTGCACAGCGGCACCGAGGTCCGCGTCTACATGCTCGGCTTCCTGCCCGGCTTCCCGTTCATGGGCGACCTGCCCGAGCGGCTGCGCCTGCCTCGGCGCAGCGAGCCGCGCGTGCGCGTGCCGGCGGGCAGCGTGTCGATCGCCGGCGGCCTGACCGCGATCTACCCCTGGGCCAGCCCGGGCGGCTGGCACCTGCTCGGACGCTGCCCGGTGCCGCTGTTCGACGCAGGGCGCGCATCGCCGGCGCTGCTCGCGCCGGGCGACCGGGTGCGCTTCAAGCCGGTGGACGCGGCCGAGTACGCGCGTCTCGAGCCGGCGCTGCGCGAAGGCGAGATCGACGCCGCGTCCTACCAGGAGCGCGCCGACGCATGAGTGCCACGCCAGCCATCGAGGTGCTCGCCGCCGGCGCGTTCGCGTCGGTGCAGGACCTCGGCCGGCGCGGCCACCGGCGCATCGGCGTGCCCTGGGCCGGGGTGCTCGATGCCCGGCTGATGCGCGTGGCCAACGCGCTCGTCGGCAATCCCGAAGGCGCCGCGGTGATCGAGTGTTTCGACGGCGGCCTGCAGCTCGCGGCGCGCGACGGCGCGGTGCGCCTGGCGGTGGCCGGCGACGCCGAATTCGAGGTCGACAGCGGTGGCGAGCGGCGCCTGCTCGTGCCGTGGACCTCGCTGACCCTGGCCGACGGCGAGGTGCTGCGGCTGCGCCGGATGACGACCGGGCGCATCGCGGCGGTGGCCATCGAAGGCCTGGCCGTGGCCGCGGTGCTCGGCAGTGCGTCGACCTACGGCCGCGCCGCGCTCGGTGGCGTCGACGGCCGGGCGCTGAAGGCCGGTGACCGGCTGAGCGCCGCGGCGCCGACCGCGAGATCGGAAGAGCACACGTCTGAACTCCAGTCACACTGATAT
>CALJUI010000247.1 GCA_937975735.1 uncultured Rubrivivax sp. | reverse complement strand
GGCTGGCCGATGCGCCAGAGCACGCCGCTCGGGTCGAGCAGCGGGAAGTCCCGCAGACCCCAGGGGCGGTCCTCGGGCGGATCGATGCGCAGGCCGAAGTCTCGCGCCACCGGCATCGCGTGCCGCCACCAGGCGTCGACGTCGTCGACGAGCAGGTGCATCTTGAAGTTCTCGGTGCACGCCGGGACATGGAAGTCCTGCAGCAGGAAGGCTGCACTCGTGCCCAGCTTGAAGCAGGCCAGTTCGCCGGCCGTCCACTGGCAGGTGAAGCCGAGTGCGGTGTAGAAGCGTTTCGAGCGCTCGAAGTCGCTCGCCGGCACGAAGGCCTTGAGTTCGCGGACGGCCGGCGGCGTCATCCCAGCGCCCGCACCGCCAGGCTCTGCGTCGCCCGGCCGATCAGCCCGTCTTCGTCGAACAGCGCCGACTCGGCCAGGCCGCAGCCGTTGCCGCCGAGCTCGGTGCGCGCCTGCAGGCAGATCCACTCGCCGACCGGCCGGCGCAGCAGGTTGATCGTGAGGTCGCAGTTGACGAAGCTGTAGCGCGCGAAGTCCAGCGCCGCGCTGATGCCGTTGCCCGAGTCGGCGGCGACCGCGACGCGCTGGTAGGGGCTCGGTGCCTCGCCGGCGACCAGCGGGTGGCGCAGCCGGAACCACACCGTGCACGGGCCGGCGAAGAAGCGGCCCTCGGCGACCCGGTTCTCGACCAGGTCGGCGTATCCGAGCTGGCGGCCCTTGAACGGCATCACCGCCGGGTCGCACTGCGCCGGCGCGCGTGGCGGGCCGGGCAGGGGGTGGCCGGGCGTGCCCTCGGGCACGGGCAGTTCGGACTCGCGCTGGACCAGCGCGGTGAATCGCGCGACCTCCTTGCCGCCAGTGATCAGCCTCGCCGAGAAGTGCCCGGCGTTGCGGCCCACGTAGTCCTGGGCCACCTCGACCTCGAGCGGGCCGATCGGCACCGGCCGCAGCAGGTTGCCGGTCAGCCGTCCGACGTGGGTCAGCCCGTGTCCCGCCGCCGCGGCCTCTATCGCTCGGCAGGCCAGCGCCGTCGGCGGCCCGGCATGCTGGTGGTCGGGGTGCCAGGGGCCGCGGGTGAATTCGCTCGCGTGGTAGACCGGGCCGTCGTCGCTCCGGTAGGCATGCGGATCGGGGTGGTTCATGGCGGGATGGTACGGTCTTGTGACGAACCGAATCGGCGGCGCGGCGGCGATGGTGGCAAGCTCGGGCCATGAGCAAGCCGTTCCGCGTTGTCTTGATCGTCCTGGCCTCGCTGCTGGGCCTGGGGCTGGTGGCGGTGGCCATCGTGCTGGCGACCTTCGACACCGAGCGATTGAAGCCGCTGCTGATCGACCGCGTGCAGCAGGACTGGCAGCGCACGCTGGCGATTCCTGGCCAGGTCAGGCTGTCGGTGTTCCCGAAGATCGGCGTCGAGCTCGGCGAGGTCTCGCTGTCGGAGCGCAACTCGGCGACGACCTTCGCGTCGGCGCGATCGGCGCAGGCCTCGCTGGCCTTGTGGCCGTTGCTGCGCGGACAGGTGGTCGTCGACCGCGTGCTGGTCGAAGGGCTGCGCGCGACGCTCGTGCGCGGCGTGGACGGGCGCTTGAACACCGACGACCTGACCGGCGGTGCGGCGCCGGCCACCCCGGCCGCGCCGTCCGAATCGACACCGGTCCGCTTCGACGTCGCCGGGTTGTCGGTGCGCGACGCCGCGGTGACGGTCGACGACCGCGGCGCGCGGCGCAAGCTGATCATGAGCGGCCTCGAACTTGAGACCGGCCGCCTCGCGCCCGGCGCGGCCGGGGATCTGCGCCTTCAGGGGCAGCTGAAGTCCGAGCCGGCGGCCGTGGACCTCGCCATCGCGTTGGACGCGCGCCTGACGATCGACACGGTGCAGCGCCGGCACAAGCTCGACGACATCGCGCTGAAGGTCGATGGCCGCCTGGCGGGGCAACCGGGCGCGAGCCTGAGTCTCGGTGGCGCGTTGCTGGCGGACCTGCAGGCCGAGCGGATCGGCCTGTCGGGCCTGAAGCTGCAGGCGAGCTGGCCCCGCGCGGCCGGCGGGCCGCTGCAGTTGCAGGCGAGCGGCGAAGCGACCGCGCTGCTCGACAAGCAGACGCTGGACGCGCGGCTGGCCGGCACGATCGACCAGTCGCGCTTCGAGGCCCGCATCGGCATGCCGCGATTCGCGCCGGCGGCCTATACGTTCGACCTGAAGGTCGATCGCCTCGACCTCGACCGCGTGCTCGCCGGCGGCGGCGAGGCGTCGCCGGCCGGCACGGCGGCCGAGGAGACGCCGATCGACCTGTCAGCGCTGCGCACGCTCGACGCCAAGGGGCAGCTGCGCATCGGCGCGGTGCAGGTGGCGAAGATGCAGGCCACCGAACTTCGCGCCGAGTTGCGCGCCGCCGGCGGCCGCCTCGAGATCGCGCCGATCGCGGCGTCGCTCTACCAGGGCCGGCTGGCCGGCGCGATGACGATCGACGCGCGGGCCACGCCGCGGCTCGGCCTGCGGCAGACGCTGACCGGCGTCCAGCTCGGGCCGATGCTCAAGGATGCGCTCGGGCGGGACTCGCTCGAAGGCCGCGGCGACGTCACGCTGAACGTGGCCGCGCAAGGGGCGACGGTGTCGGCATTGACGCGCGCGCTCGGCGGCGACGCGCGGATCGCGCTGCGCGACGGCGCGGTGCGCGGCATCAACGTGGCGCAGGTCATCCGCAGCGCGAAGGCGCGGCTCGGCGGCGGCAGCGGCGAGCAGACCGGCGAAGGCTCGCGCACCGAGAAGACCGACTTCAGCGAACTGACGGCCAGCTTCCAGATCGACCGCGGCGTCGCGCGCAACCGGGACCTGCTGGCCAAGTCGCCGCTGCTGCGCATCACCGGTGAAGGCGACGTCGACCTCGCGGCGCAGCGGCTTGACTACCTCGTCAAGGCGACGGTGGTGACGTCGTTGAAGGGGCAGGGCGGGCCGGAACTCGAGTCGCTCAGCGGCCAGACGGTGCCGGTCCGGCTGAACGGGCCCTTCGATGCGATCGGCTGGCGCATCGACTTCGAGGCGATGGCCAAGGAGGCGGTGAAGCAGAAGATCGAGTCGCGCAAGGACGAGGCGAAGGAGAAACTGCGCGAGACGCTCGGCGACGCGCTCAAGGGGCTGTTCGGGAAGTAGCCAGCACCGTGCGGATCCGTGCCTGCAACGCCGGCAGCACCTCGGCCTCGAACCACGGGTGGCGCTTGAGCCAGCGGTTGTTGCGCGGGCTCGGGTGCGGCAGCGGCAGCAGCCGCGGCCAATGCCGGCGCCAGTCGGCCACCGCGTCGGTCACGCTGGCGGCGCCGGGCCAGTGCGCGTCCAGCGCGTACTGGCCGATCACCAGCGTCGATTCGACCGCCGGCATGCCGGCGAGCAGCTTCGCGCGCCACAGCCGCGCGCACTCGGGCCGCGGCGGCAGGTCGCCGCCGGCGCCCGTGCCGGGGTAGCAGAACCCCATCGGCAGGATCGCGATCAGCGCCGGGTCGTAGAAGACCTCGCGCGACACGCCCATCCAGGCCCGCAGCCGGTCGCCGCTGGCGTCGTCGAAGGGCACGCCACTGGCGTGCACCCGGCGGCCGGGGGCCTGGCCGGCGATCAGGATGCGCGCGCGCGGGTCGGCCTGCAGCACCGGCCGCACGCCGTGCGGCAAGGCCGCGGCGCAGGCCGTGCAGGCGCGCGCCTCGCGCAGCAGGCGGACGAAGCCCTCCACGCTAGAAGCAGGTCGTGATCGCATCGACGACGCGGTAGCGCTCGTCGACCACCGGCATCCAGCGCCACTTGTCGAAGGTCGTGCAGGGGTGCGAGATGCCCAGGCCGATTCGGTCGCCGACCGCCGGCGGCGGTGACTCGCAGCGCAGGTAGGCGTGCTGGTCGTTCAGGCCGGTGACCGTCCAGCCCGCCGGCGCCCGGGCGGGCGCGGCCGACCCCGCGGGGCAGCGCCACAGCGGCTGCGGCAGCGCCATGTCGTACGACACGTCGCGCTTGCCGACGGCCAGGATGGCCAGCCCCGGCTCGGGGCAGGACTGCACGGTCGCCCAGACCTCGAGCGCCGCCTGCAGGCCGTTGTCGCAGCCGATGCGCCGGTTCACCTGCGCGACAAGCCGCGTGTAGTGCCCCTGGTCGTGCGTCACGTAGCAGCCCGAGCGCAGCAGGCCCTGCACCGGCCGCGACAGCGCGGTCTGCAGCGCCGGCACGACGAGGTCGAAGATCCCGCTGCCGCCCGCCGACAGCAGCACGGTGTCGGCCTCGAACAGGGCTTCGGCGTCGAAGGCCCGGGCGGCGGCGACCAGCCGCTGCATCAGCGGCGCGGTGCTCGCGCGGTCCTTCGGGTCGTCGCCGGTCGCCGCGAGGCCCTCGTAGCACTCGACGCCGACCAGCCGAACCGACGCGCTGGAGCGCGCCGCGCGCGCCAAGGCGAGCGCCTCGTCGGCGGTGCGGCAGCCGGTGCGCCCGCCGGGCACGCCGACCTCGACCAGCACCTCGAACGGGACCGCCGGTGCGGTCGACTCGATGATCGCCAGCTGCGCCGCCGAGTCCAGCAGGAAGGGCAGGCGCAACCCCGGATCGGCGGCGAGCAATGCCGCCAGCGCCGCCAGGTCGACCGGCGCGAGCACCTGGTTGGCGATCAGGCCGCGGCGCGCGCCGCTGGCCACGCCGACCGCCGCCTGGCCGACGGTGGCGAACGTGATGCCCCACGCGCCGGCGTCG
This sequence comes from uncultured Rubrivivax sp., assembly GCA_937975735.1. Taxonomy (GTDB): domain Bacteria; phylum Pseudomonadota; class Gammaproteobacteria; order Burkholderiales; family Burkholderiaceae_C; genus Rubrivivax. The sequence continues at coordinate 2,681 of CALJUI010000247.1, read as the reverse complement.
AGCTGGCGCCGGAACAGCTGCGGCGACATCGTCGTCTTGCCGTGCGGCGCCAGGCCCAGGCCGCGCTGCGTGGCGAAGCCCTGCATCCAGCCGAGGTTGTGATCGAGCGCGCCGCGGCGGATCAGCGCCAGCGGCAGCGGCAGGTCGCCGCCGAGCACCGACCAGCCCTGCGCGCCGATCTGCGACACGCGCAGCGGCGGCTGCCGCGGCGGAAAGCCCTTGGCATGGCGATCGAGCAGCGGGTCGAGCAGGTCGCTCATGCGCCGAGCATAGTCCGCTCCGCCGCAGCGCAAGGTCAGGCGAAGTCGGCCGCGCAGGGCAGCGGCGGGTCGTCGAGCGGCTGCGCATGGCGCACCGCCGAGCGCACCGCGGCGGCGACGACGTGCGCGGCGAGCGCGCCGATCAGCGTCAGGTCGGTGCCGGGGCCGGCGTGGCCGGTCGACAGCGCGAACAGCGTGTCGCCGTCGGTCATCGTCAGCGGGTTGATTGCCCGCGACAGGCCGTGGTGGGCCAGCGACGCGAGCTTGTGCGCCTGGGCCTTGTCGAGCGGCGCGTCGGTAGCGACCACGCCGATCGTCGTCGCCGTGCCCGGCAGCAGCCGCGCCGGCAGGTTCCCGGCGGCCAGCGCTGCCATGCTGTCGAGCAGGCCGCGGCCGTCGTCGGTGCGCGCGCCGGCGATCACGCCGCCCTGCTCGTCGAGCACGTCGCCGAGGGCGTTGACCGCCACCAGCGCGCCGACGGTGACCCCGGCGACCCGCAGCGAGGCGCTGCCGATGCCGCCGCGCATCGCACGCCCGAGGCCGAACAGCTTGCCGACCGTGGCGCCGGCGCCGGCGCCGATGTTGCCCTGCGCCGGGGGCCGCGCGGTCGCGGTCTCGCAGGCGACGAAACCGGCTTCGGCATCCGGTCGAATCCGATGGTCGCCGATCCAGAGGTCGAACAGCACCGCCGCGGGCACGATCGGCACTCGCGCCGGGCCCACCGCGAGGCCATGGCCGTTGGCCTCGAGCCAGCGCATCACGCCGCCGGCGGCGTCCAGGCCGAAGGCGCTGCCGCCGGTCAGCAGCACTGCATGCACGCGGTCGACCAGGTTGCCCGGGCGCAGCAGGTCGGTCTCGCGCGTGCCCGGCGCGCCGCCGCGCACGTCGACGCCGCAGACCGCGCCCTCGGGACACAGCACGACGCTGCAGCCGGTCGGCCGGCGCGGGTCGGTGAAGTGGCCGACCGCCAGGCCGGCGACGTCGGTGATCGCGCCGCCGGGGGTCATTCAGGCGAAGACGCCGGCCTGGTCCTGCATGCGATCGGAGACCTCGCCCAGGTGGTGCAGCGTGTCGCCGAAGGCCATCTCGAGCATCGTCAGGCGCTTGAAGAAGTGGCTGCCGACGTACTCGTCGGTGACACCGATGCCGCCATGCAGCTGCACGCACTGCTGGCCGACGAAGCGCATGCTCTGGCCGAGCTGGACCTTGGCCTGGCTCAGCGCGCGGCGTCGCTGCGGCGCCGGCTCGCCGAGCTTCAGGCTGGCGTAGTAGCTCATCGAGCGGCCGAGCTCCAGCTGCATCTTGACGTCGGCGATGCGGTGGCGCAGCGCCTGGAAGCTGGCCAGCGTCGTGCCGAACTGCTTGCGCGTGTTCATGTAGTCGACGGTGAGCGCGACGAAGCGGTCCATCAGGCCGACCGCTTCGGCGCAGGTCGCGGCGATGCCGATGTCGACCGCGAGCTCGAGCGCATCGGCGGCGTCGGCGCCGAGCAGCGTGGCCGGCGCGGCCGACAGCGTCAGGTCGGCCGCGCGCGCGCCGTCCTGCGTCGGGTAGCCGCGCACGGTGGTGCCGTCGGCACCGCGCTCGACGAGGAAGAGGGCGATGCCCTCGCGCGAGTCGTCGTCGCCGGCGGTGCGCGCCGGCACGATGAAGGCGTCGGCCTCGTCGCCGCCGGGCACGAGGGTCTTCGCACCGCTCAGCCGCCAGGTGTCGCCCGAGTGCGCGGCGCGCGTGTCGACGCGCTGCCAGCGGTAGCGCGCACCGTGCTCCTGCAGCGCCGGAACGACCAGCGCGCTGCCGTCGGCGACCTTCGGCAGCCAGGCCGCCTGCGCCGCCGCGGGCGCCGTCTGCAGCAGCGCCGGCGTCAGCAGCGCGGCGTGCGCATAGGGCGCGTTGACGAGGCCGCGCCCGAGTTCCTCGAGCACGACCATCGCCTCGACCGCGCCGAAGCCCATGCCCCCGTGGTCGGGCGGCACGACGAGGCCGGTCAGGCCGAGGTCGGCGAGTTCGCCATAGACCGCGCGGGTGGCGCCGCCGGCCTTGGCAATCGCATGCCGGCGCTCGAAGGTGAAACCCTTGTCGACCCAGCGCTGCACGGCGTCGCGCAGCGAGACCTGGTCGTCGGTGAAGTCGAAGTCCATCGAATGCTCCTTCAGCTGCCGAGCACGGTCTGCGCGACGATGTTGCGCTGGACCTCGTTCGATCCGCCGTAGATCGTCGTCTTGCGCAGGTTGAAGTAGGTCGCCGCCAGCGGCGCGATGTGCGCCGCGCCGACGTGGTCGCCTTGCCAGCCGGCATCCATCGCCTCGCTGATCCAGGCCCGCGCGCAGGGGCCGCCGGCGAGCATCATCAGCTCGCTGTAGCGTTGCTGGATCTCGCTGCCGCGGATCTTCAGCAGGCCGGCGACGTCCAGGCTCTGCT
>CALJUI010000246.1 GCA_937975735.1 uncultured Rubrivivax sp. | reverse complement strand
GCGAAGCGCGTCGTCATGCGCACGTCCTCGGGCACGCCGCCGCAGAACGGGTGCGTGCTGACGTCCAGCCGGCCGGCCTCGAAGTCGAAGCCGAGCAGACGCACGACCTGCTCGCACAGCGCACGCTGGCGGTCCAGAGGGAAAGGGCCCACCGGCTCCACCACCGGCTCGTCGGCCTGGCGCGCCATCACGTCGCGGATCAGGCCCGGCAGCCAGCCGCGCAATTCGCCGAACACACGATCGACCACGGCGCTGGTCATGCCGGGTTCGAACTGGTCCATCAGCGCGTCGTAGGGCGCCAGGCCGCTGTCGTCGGACAGCCGCTGCGCCGACTCGCGCGCCAGCGCCAGCACCTCGCGGAAGTTGCCCAGGAAGCCGGCCCAGTCGTTGGCCGGACGCTGGCGCCGCCACGCGTGTTCGCAACGCGCGCTGGCCAGCTCACGCCGCTGCACCAGCGATTCCGGCAGCACGCTGGCGGCGCGCCAGTCGCGGCGGATCTCGCGCAGGTTGGCGCGCTGCCAGTCGGCCAGCGGCTCGGCCTCGGCCGCCTCCAGCCGCGACGCCATCGACGGGTCGGTGCGCATGCGGTGCAGCAGGGCGGCCATCTCGGCCATGGCAGCGGCGCGCGCCTCCACGCCCTTGGGCGGCATGTTCGCCGCCTGGTCCCAGCCCGCCAGCGACGCCAGGTGACCCAGGCGGTGCATGCGCAGGTACGTGTCGGACAGCTGGTCGTAGGCGGGGGTCATCGTGCAGGCCTCGTGGGCGGGTTCATCGGCCGGGTCCAGGGCGGGTGGCCCGGTGTAGCGCACTGCGGGCGGGCCCCGGGTGGGGGCGCCAAGCGGGCACACCCTCGGATTGTGCTCAAGGCAGCACGATCGTGCCCGGCAGCACCCACAGCAGCGCCGACGTCATCGTCACGTAGCGCGCAAACTTCCCGATGGCCATGTAGAGCACGCAGGGCCAGAACGGCATGCGCAACCAGCCGGCCACCGCGCACAGCGGGTCGCCCACGGCCGGCAGCCAGCTCAGCAGGCAGGCCTTGGGCCCGAAGCGCTGCAGCCACACCAGGGCCTTGGCCTCGGCCGGCTTGCGGTGCGCGACGCGCTCGTAGGCGCGCTCGGCGCCGTAGCCCATCCACCAGCTCACCGCACCGCCCAGCGTGTTGCCGGCGGTGGCCACGGCCATCGCCGGCCAGAACAGCTCGGGGTTGAGCTTGACCAGGCCCAGCACCACCCACTCGCTGCCCAGCGGCAGCAGCGTGGCCGAGATCGCGGCGACGATGAAGACGGTGCTCAGGCCGTATTTCGGCAGCGCCATCGCGGCCAGCAGCGACTGGATCCAGGCTTCCATCGGCCGTCATTATCGGAAGCCCCGCGCGCGCCTCGGCCGCCACGACCCCGCCGCTATACTCTTGCCTCCTTTTTGAGCAATGACCCACGCGACGTCGCCCCTGCAGCTCGGCCCGTACCGGCTGCCCAACCGCCTGTTCGTGGCGCCGATGGCCGGCGTCACCGACCGGCCGTTCCGCGTGCTGTGCCGGCGCCTGGGGGCGGGCCATGCGGTCAGCGAGATGGTCACGAGCCAGCGCCACCTGTGGAGCTCGCTGAAGACCTCGCGTCGCGCCGACCACACCGGCGAGCCCGGCCCGGTGGCGGTGCAGATCGCCGGCGTGGACCCGGTGCAGATGGCCGACGCGGCGCGCTACAACATCGACCGCGGCGCGCAGATCATCGACATCAACATGGGCTGCCCGGCCAAGAAGGTGTGCAACACCTGGGCCGGCTCGGCGCTGATGAAGAACGAGCCGCTGGCGCTGGCCATCGTCGAGGCCGTGGTCGCCGCCTGCGCGCCGCTGGGCGTGCCGGTGACGCTGAAGATGCGCACCGGCTGGTGC
>CALJUI010000245.1 GCA_937975735.1 uncultured Rubrivivax sp. | reverse complement strand
GCGTCCACTGCGCCGGCGGCACGTTGTTGTCGATGGCGGCGTTCTCGGCCGGCAGGCCGAAGGCGTCCCAGCCCATCGGCATCAGCACGTTCATGCCCTTCATGCGCAGCTGGCGCGCCATCATGTCGTTGATGGTGTAGTTGCGCACATGCCCCATGTGCAATTTGCCGCTGGGGTAGGGCAGCATCGAGCAGGCGTAGAACTTCGGCCGGCTCTTGTCCTCGCCGACGCGATAGTCGCCGCGGCCCTCCCAGTGCGCCTGGGCGGCGGCTTCCACCTCGGCGGGCAGGTACTTGTCGTTCATGCCCGGATTGTAGGTTTGGCGCGGCTCAGCGAGGCGCGGCGGCCTCGGTGATGAAGCCGATGCGCGACAGCCCCGCGTCCTGCACCAGGCCGATCAGCTCGGCGATGCGGCCATACGGCACCGCCCGGTCGGCGCGCAGCTGCACCTCGGTCGCCGGATCGGTGCGCGCGGCGGCGCGCAGGCGCTCGGCGAGCGCGGCCGGGTCGGTCGGCTCGTCGCCGAGGTAGAGCCGCCCGCCGGCGTCGACGGCCAGCGCGATGAAGGCCGGTGCGTCGCCGGGTTGCGCGCCGTCGACCGCCGGCAGGTCGAGCTTCAGGCGGCTGCCCATCAGCGGCGCGGTGATGATGAAGATCACCAGCAGCACGAGCATGACGTCGATCAGCGGCGTCATGTTGATCTCGCCCATCGGCCGCGCGGCGGCGGCGCGCTCGAGGCGGCCGAAGCTCACCAGGCGCCCCTTGGCGCTCATCGCGCCTGCAGTGCCCACTCGCGCAGGTCGTGCGCGAAGCCTTCGAGCTCGGCTTCGCTGGCGGCGACCCACTTGCCGTAGACGTTGTAGGCGATCACCGCCGGGATCGCGACCGCCAGGCCGGCGGCGGTCATGATCAGCGCCTCGCCGACCGGACCGGCGACGCGGTCGATCGTCACCGTGCCGGCCGCGGCGATGCTGGCCAGCGCGTGGTAGACGCCCCAGACGGTGCCGAACAGGCCGACGAAGGGCGCGGTCGCGCCGATCGACGCGAGCAGCACCTGGCCGAACTGCAGGTGCGCCAGGCCCCGGTGCAGCGCGTCGCGCAGCCGGCGGGTGAGCTGCGCGGCGGCCGAAGTCGAAGCCTGCAGCGAATCGGCCGGCGGCCGCGCCAGCGCCGCGTCGAGCAGCGGGCACAGCACCTGCTCGCGGTCGAGCGCGGCCAGGCGCGCGCGACCGTCGTCGACCGTCGCCGCGGCCCAGAACGCGGGCACCGCGCGCTCGATGTCGCGCCGCACGCGGCGCCGCACCCAGACCTTCCAGAGGATCACGATCCAGGCCGCCGCCGACATCGCCAGCAGGGCCAGCGCGACGGCCCGGCCGACGGTGTCGGTCTCGGCCCAGAAGGCGGCCAGACCGGTCACTTCAGGCCCAGGACGTCATCCATGCCGTACAGGCCGGCAGGCCGCTCGGCGAGGAATCGCGCGGCGCGCAGGCTGCCCTGCGCGTAGCCCTGGCGGCTGCTGGCCTTGTGGCTGATCTCGATGCGTTCGCCGGTGCCGGCGAACAGCACGGTGTGGTCGCCGACGATGTCGCCGCCGCGGATCGTCGCGAAGCCGATCGCCGATGGGTCGCGCTCACCGGTGTGGCCTTCGCGCGCATAGACCGCGCAGTCCCTCAGCTCGCGGCCGAGCGCGTGCGCCACCGCCTCGCCCATCGCCAGCGCGGTGCCGCTCGGCGCGTCGACCTTATGCCGGTGGTGCGCCTCGATGACCTCGATGTCGTAGCCGGAGGGCATCGCCTTCGCGGCCATCGCGAGCAGCTTGAGCACGACGTTGACGCCGACGCTCATGTTCGGCGCGAAGACGATGCCGATCTCGCGCGCGGCCTCGGCGATCGCCGCCTTGCCGGCCTCGTCGAATCCGGTCGTGCCGATCACCATGCGCACGCCGAGCGCGCGGCAAACCGCCAGATGGGCCAGCGTGCCGGCCGGGCGGGTGAAGTCGATCAGCGCATCGGCACCGGCGAGGGTGGTGCGCAGGTCGCTCGTGATCGGCACGCCGCAGGGGCGGCCGAGAAAGGCCCCGGCGTCGTCGCCGATCGCCGGACTGCCGGCCAGGTCGAGCGCGCCGGCGAGTTGCAGGTCGCCGCTGCCGAGCACGGCCTCGACGAGCATCCGGCCCATGCGCCCCGAGGCGCCGGCGATGGCGATCTTCATGCGGGCCTCACGGGGCGGTCAGGACGGCGATTCCAGCGGCGGGTACTCGCGCACCGCGCCCATCGGCTCGGCCGCCGACGCCGCGCGGGCCGGCGGCGCCGGCAGTGCGGCGCGCTGCGCCTCGGTGAGTTCGAGCACGCGCGGCTCGAAGGCCTTGTGGTCGCGGCTGATCGCGGCGATGAATTCGCGCTCGGTGGGCAGTTCGGGCGCTTCGACGCGGTCGAGCGCGTCGCCCTTGAAGTAGACGATCACGGTGCGCGACTGCGGCTCGGTGCCCTGCCGGCGGATCGTGAACGGGTAGTCCCAGCGGTCGGCGTGGAAGATGTCGGTGATCAGCGGCGTGCCCAGCACGTCCATCACCTGCAGCCGCGACATGCCGGGCTTGACCTGCGCCAGCTGCTCCTTGGTCACGACGTTGCCCTGCACGATCTCCATGCGGTACGGGGTGAGCAGGCCGAAGACCTTGTCGGCGCCCTGGAACTGGCTGGCGCAGCCGGCCAGGGCCAGGGTCAGGGCGGCGGTGCTCAGGGACGGGGCGAATCGACGCATGGGGATGGGCTCTCGGGCCGACGCCCCGGCAGGGGGGTGGCTATCATCGACGCATTCTAGCGGGCCGACCAGTCCGCGCCGTCGCCACGAGGTCGTCATGACGCATGCCGAGGAACTCAAGAGCAGCGGCCTGAAGGCCACGCTGCCGCGCATCAAGATCCTGGAGGTCTTCCAGCAGGCCGAGCAGCGCCACATGACCGCCGAGGACGTCTTCAAGACGCTGCTCGCCGATGGCTCCGACATCGGCCTGGCCACCGTCTACCGCGTGCTGATGCAGTTCGAGCAGGCCGGGCTGCTCCGGCGCAGCAACTTCGAGGCCGGCAAGGCGGTGTTCGAGCTCAACGAGGGCAAGCACCACGACCACCTCGTGTGCCTGGACTGCAACCGCGTGGTCGAGTTCTACGACGCCGAGATCGAGGCGCGCCAGCGCGCGGTGGCCACCGCGCGCGGCTTCGAGCTGCAGGAGCATTCGCTGGCGCTGTACGCGAGCTGCACCCGCAGCAACTGCGAACACCGCCAGAAATAGGCCCGGCGCGGCTCAGGTGCCGGGTGGGTTCTCGCGCTCCATCGCGCGCTGGTGGCGCGCGACGAACTCCTGGTAGGTGTCGATGCCCCGCAGCTGCAGCACGGTGTTGCGCACCGCCGCCTCGACCAGCACCGCCAGGTTGCGGCCGGCGTCGACCGCGATCACGACCTTGCGCACCGGGATGCCGAGGATCTCCTCGTACAACGGCTCGTAGGGCAGGCGCTCGAACTCGCGCTCCATCGTCTCCTTGCGCACCAGGTGCACGATGAGCTTCAGGCGCATCTTCCGTCGCACCGCGGTCTCGCCGAAGATCGCCTTGATGTCGAGCAGGCCGATGCCGCGCACCTCGAGCAGGTTGAGCAGCAGTTCCGGGCAGCGCCCCTCGAGCGTGGTCTGCGAGATGCGGTAGATGTCGACCGCGTCGTCGGCGACCAGGCCGTGGCCGTGCGAGATCAGTTCCAGCCCGAGTTCGCTCTTGCCCAGGCCCGATTCGCCCGTCAGCAGCACGCCCAGGCCGAGGATGTCCATGAACACGCCGTGGCGCGTCGTGCGGTCGGCGAACAGGTGGGCGAGGTAGCCGCGCACGACGTCGATCACGTGGCCGGCCGACTCCTTGGTGACGAACAGCGGGATCTCGGCCCGGTCGCACATCGCCACCAGCCGGTCCGGCGGCACCTGCGCGTCGGCGACGATCAGCACCGGCGGCTCGAGCGTGACGATGCGCGAGATGCGGCGCTCCTGGTCCTCCGGCGCCGAGGCCTGCAGGTAGGCCACCTCGCGCACGCCGACGATCTGCACCCGGTAGGGGTGGATGTAGTTCAGGTAGCCGACGAGGTCGGCGGCCGAATGCGCGTCGCGCACCGCGGCCTCGTCGAACGGCCGCTCCGGATGCGCGTGGCCGGCGACCCACTGCCAGCGCAGCGCCGGCCGGTGGTGTTCGAACAGCGCTTCGGCGCTGATCGAGGTCGGCTTCATGCGGCGGCGCGGCGCCGGGCCGGCGTCAGGCGACCGATTTGAGCGGCTCCCAGTCTTCGATCAGCTTGTGCACGTCGGCCGCCTCGGCGGCGCTCTTCAGGCGCTCGCGCAGTTCGCGGTCGGACAGCATCTCGGCGATCTCGGACAGGATCTCGAGGTGGCGCTGGGTCGCGGCCTCGGGCACGAGCAGGAAGATCAGCAACGCCACCGGCTCGTCGTCCGGGGCGTCGAACGGGATCGACTGCTGCACGCGCAGCACCGCGGCGAGGGGGTTCTTCAGCCCCTTGATGCGGCCGTGCGGGATGGCCACGCCGTGGCCCAGGCCGGTGGAGCCCAGGCGCTCGCGGGCGAACAGGTTGTCGGTGACGACGCCGCGGGCGATGGCGTGCTGGTTCTCGAACAGCAGCCCGGCGTGCTCGAAGACGCGCTTCTTGCTGGACGCGTCGACGTTCACCAGCACGTTGGCGGCCGGCAGGATGGCGGCAAGACGATTCATGCTTGGACGGTTCCCTTCGCGAAAGACGTCTTGCGGATGGCGTCGGCACGAAGACTTGTTACAAACAGGTGAATTATAGGAAGCACCTCCCGGGTTTGTGTGCGCCGCACCACCGATCCGAGCGTCGTGCTCGGGCGATGCGGCGTGCAGGCGACAGCCATTTTCACGTCGCAAAAAACAGCAAGGGCGGCCCTCGGCCGCCCTTCGTGGACAGGGGTGCCGTCAGGCCTGCTCGGCCCCCAGCCGCTTGACCGACTCGTGGCCGTGGTCTTGCAGCCGATCCTTGTGGCGGCGGACCTGGCGATCGAGCTTGTCCATCAACTGGTCGATCGCCGCGTACAGATCCTCGTGCGACTGCTCGATGAAGATGTCGCGGCCTTTGACGTGCAGCGTGACCTCTGCCTTCTGGCGTCGCTCCTTTTCCTTCAGCTTCTCGACGGTCAGTAGCACGGTGACGTCGACGACCTGGTCGAAGTGCCGCGTCACCTTGTCTAGTTTAGTAAGTACATACTCTCGAAGGGCGGGCGTCACATCGAGGTGATGTCCACTGATCGTCAGGTTCATCAGGCCTTCCTTTCACATCTGGGGAACGGGAATGTCGATGAGTCTGTAAAGCCTCTCGACAAAACCAGTGTGCGCTTGATCCGGGGGCCTGACAAGCGCGGCGAAGGTCCCCGATCCCCCGCGAACGCGGTTGACCATCGGGCCCGGCACGGCGGCGGCCGGGCCGGCCCGCTATCGTCGCTGCATGATCCGCCGTCGCCTGCGAATGGCCTTGCCGGCCGTGGTCGCTGCGCTGGTCGCGACCGGCGGGGTCGCGGCGCCGCGGGCGCCGGCGCTGCTGGACTTCACTGCCGACGAGCGGGCGTCGATCCTGTCGCACGGGCCCTGGCCACCGGCTGCCGCGGTCGACACCAGCAATCGGGTGATGGCGTCGCCGGCGGCGGCCGCGCTCGGCCGCCGGCTGTTCTTCGATGCACGCCTGTCCGACGGCGCCGGCATCGCCTGCGCCACCTGCCACATCCCGGCCCGGGCCTTTCAGGACAGCCGCCCGGTCGCGCAGGGCGCCGGGGCCGGCACCCGCAACACGCCGGGCCTGCTCGACAGCGCCCATCGGCGCTGGTTCGGCTGGGACGGCGCCAGCGATTCGCTGTGGGCGGCGAGCCTGCGGCCGATCGTCTCGCCACAGGAAATGCGCGGCTCCGCGCCGGCCACCGCGCGGCTGGTGCGCGGCGACGCCCGCCTTGCCGCCGCCTACCGGCAGGCCTTCGGTGCGCTGCCGGCCGACGACGAGGCGGTGCTCGTCGGCGTGGCCAAGGCGCTCGCGGCCTACCAGGCGACGCTGCGATCGCCGCGCACCGCCTTCGATCACTTCCGCGACGCGCTCGAGCGCGGCGACCATGCCGCCGCGGCGCGCTATCCGCTTGCCGCGCAGCGCGGGCTGCGGCTGTTCGTCGGCGAAGGCCGATGCCAGGTCTGCCACGTCGGGCCGCACTTCACCAACGGCGAGTTCGCCGACGTCGGTGTCCCGTTCTTCGTGCCGGGGGGGGCCGACCCCGGGCGCTTCGGCGGCATCCGGGCGCTGCGCGAGAGCCGCTACAACCGCCTCGGACCCTTCGCCGACGATGGCGGCGCCGGCGCGGTCGCGACGCGCCACGTCGAGCTCGCGCCGCGTCACTTCGGCGAGTTCAAGGTGCCGGGCCTGCGCGGCCTCGTGGACACCGCGCCCTACATGCACGACGGGCAGCTCGCCACCTTGGCCGACGTGATCCGCCACTACAGCGAACTCGACCCGTCACGGCTGCACGCCGACGGCGAGCGCATCCTGCGGCCGCTGAAGCTCTCGCCGCAGGCCGCGAGCGACCTCGAAGCCTTCCTGAGGACGCTGAGTCGCTAGACTCTGCCGATGCGAATCGATTTTGTCTCCGACGTGGCCTGCCCCTGGTGCGCCGTCGGCCTGAACGGCCTGGAGCGTGCGCTCGAACGCCTGGGCGACGCGGTGCCGGTGGACCTGCACTTCCAACCCTTCGAACTGAACCCGGACCTCGGCCCCGAGGGCCGCGACGTGGTCGAATACCTGAGCCAGAAGTACGGCAAGTCGCCGGCCGAGATCGCCGCCACGCAGGCGACGATCCGCGATCGTGGCGCTGCCGTCGGCTTCGCCTTCGGACCGCGCACCCGCACCTGGAACACCTTCGACGCGCACCGGCTGCTGCACTGGGCCGGGCTGCCCGGGCAGGGCCGCCAGCGCGAACTCAAGCACGCGCTGCTCACGGCCTACCACGGCGAAGGGCGCAATCCCGGCGCCCCGGACGTGCTGCACGACTGCGCGGTGCAGGCCGGACTCGACGGTGACGCCGCCGACGAGGTGATCCGCTCGGACCGCTACGCCGACGAGGTGCGCGCGCAGGAGCGGCACTTCCAGCAGCTCGGCATCCATTCGGTGCCGTCGGTGATCATCGACGGCAAGCACCTGATCCAGGGGGGCCAGCCGCCCGAGCTGTTCGAGCAGGCATTGCGCCAGATCGCCGCCGGGACCGCCTGATGTTCAAGAACCTCGTGATCTTCCGCCTGGGCGGGGCGGCAGCCACGGCCTTGTCCGAGTTGCAGGCCGGCGTCGCCCGGGCGACCTTCCTGCCCTGCGCGCCGACGCAGGCCCTGTCGATGGGCTGGACGCCGCCGCGCGGCGAGGCGCACGCGCCGCTCGTCGAGGTGATCGACGGCCAGTGGCTGCTGGCGCTGCGCTTCGAGCACAAGCTGCTGCCGGCCTCGGTCGTGCGCGACCATGCCGAGGCACTGGCCGCGCGGCTCGAGGCCGACACCGGCCGCAGGCCGGGCAAGCGCCAGATGCGCGCGCTGAAGGAACAGGCGAGCTTCGAGCTGCTGCCGCAGGCCTTCACGAAGCAGGCCACCGTGCGGGGCTGGATCGACCCGAAGGCGCGCCGGCTGATGCTCGACGCCGGCAGCACCGCGCGCGTCGACGCCACGCTGACCGCGCTGGCCGACGCGTGGCCGGGGCTGGCGCCGCAGGCCCTGAACACCGTGCTGTCGCCGGCCGTCGCGATGGCCGACTGGCTACGCAGTGGAGAGCCGCCGCGCGGGTTCAGCGTCGACCGCGACTGCGAACTGAAGGCCGCCGACGAGAGCCGCGCCGTCGTGCGCTACACGCGCCACACGCTCGATCCGGCCGACTGCCAGCGCCACCTCGACCAGGGCCTGCTGCCGACCCGGCTGGCGCTGACCTGGAACGACCGCGTGTCTTTCGTGCTGACCGAGTCGCTGCAGCTCAAGCGGGTCGACCTGCTCGACGTCGTGCTCGAGGCCCGAGGCAGCGACGACGGCTACGACGCCAACGCCGCACTGGTCACCGGTGAACTCCGCCGCTTGCTGCCCGACCTGCTCGACGCGCTCGGCGGCGAGGCCGAACTCGCCGCGGCGGCCTGACTCAGCGGTACAGCGACAGCGCCGCGATGCGCGCGTCGATCTCGGCCAGCATGCGCTGGTAGGCCGGCGCGCCGACGCCGCCGTAGCGCGCGCGGAATTCCGTCTCGGGCATGTACTCGGACAGGTCGCCGATGTCCGGCATCAGCGCCTCGGCGCCGACCCCGGCGGCCAGCGTGCGCTGCAGCTGCCGGGGCGATTCGACCGCCAACGCGCCCAGCCGCGCGCCGGCGCGGTTGGCCGCGATGTCGGTGAAGCTGAAGCCGCTGCCACGGCGCGAGTCGTCGAGCTCCTTGCCGAGGCCGAGCGCATCGGCGAACGGGCCGCCGGTTTCCGCCGCGAGCAGCGCCGACAGCACGAAGTGCTGCGGCGCGTCGACCCGGCCGGCGAGCAGCACCGGGCGCAGCCGCGGGCGCGGCCAGTCCCCTGCCGCCGGCATCACCGAGGCCAGCTGGCGACCGTTGACGTACAGCGCCAGCGCCTGCAGCCAGGCGCGGTTCTCGGCGGCGGCGGTCCGCGTGTCCTCGCTGCGTTCGGCGGCGAAGGCGGCCAGCGGCACCAGCAGCGAGGTGAGCTCGATCGGCGCGTCGCCATCGGCGGTCAGCGCGGCCAGCCGCTCGGTGTGCGCCTGCAGCCGGTCGCGCTGCGCCGGCGGGAGCAGCCGCTCGATCACCCGTGTCGTGGCGTCGGCGCGCCAGCGGTAGTGGATCGTCAGGCCCTCAGGCCGCACCGACACCTGCCGCACCATCCGGTGCAGCGGTTCGCGGTCGGCGTCGGCCTGGCCTTCCGCCCAGGCCAGCAGCCGCCGGGCCGCCCAGTTCGCGACAGGGGCCGGCACCGGCAGGTCGCCCAGGCGCAGGGACTCCAGTCGCGGCCAGCCGGTGCCGCCGACGAGCATCGCGTCGACGTTGAGCCAGGGGCCGCGGCTGCCGCCGCGCAGCGGCAGGCTGGCCCGGGCCCGCATCCGGCCGTCGAGCAGGCGCAGTTCGGCCGCGCCGCCGGCGCGTTTCGCCGCGTGGTCGGCCAGCACCGCCACGTCCTGCGGCGACAGCCGCACCGCGTACAGCGCGCCCGGGCGCGCACGGCGCGGATCGTGGGTCCGCAGCAGCCGATGCACCTCGGCCATCGCCTCCGGGGGCGACTCGGCCGCGTGCAGCCGCGGCGCAGCGTCGAGCGACAGCGCCGCCATCGCGCCGAGCAGCGCGGTCGCGAGCGCGAGCAGCGCCGCGCCAAACTGCAGACCGCGACGCAGGAAGGACGACATGCGACGAGTCTGCCACCGCCTCCGATCGGCACGGACCGGATGGGATAATCCCCGGCGGTCCGCGCTTCGCGGACGCGCCCTTTCAACGCCGGACCATGATCAACGTGTTCACGCTGGCCAACGGCCGGCTGATCCAGCAGGAGGTCGACCACGCCGCCGACCTGCCCGAACTGCAGCCGGTCTGGGTCGACCTGGAGGCGCCGACGCCGCAGGAGAAGGGCTGGGTCCGCAGCCGCTTCGGCCTGGCGATCCCCGACGACGTCGACGACGACGACCTCGAGGAGTCGGCGCGCTTCTACGAGGAGGACAGCGGCGAGCTGCACATCCGCAGCGACTTCCTGATCGACACCGACGGTGGCCCGGACGGCACCACCGCGCGCAACGTGCGCGTCGCCTTCATCCTGTACAAGAACGTGCTGTTCTCGGTGCATGCCGAGGACCTGCCGGTGTTCCGGCTGCTGCGCCTGCGCGCGCGCCGCACCCAGGCGCTGGTCGAGGACGCGAAGGACGTGATGCTCAAGCTCTTCGACGCCGACGCCGAGTACTCGGCCGACGCGCTGGAGGGCATCTACGACAAGCTCGAGCTCGTCAGCGCCCGCGTGCTCAAGCAGGAGGTCGACGACGCGGCCGCCGGCGAGGCGCTGTCGGCGATCGCGCGCGAGGAGGACCTGAACGGCCGCATCCGCCGCAACGTGATGGACACCCGGCGCGCGGTCAGCTTCATGATGCGCAGCCGCATGCTCAACGCCGAGCAGTTCGAGGAGGCGCGCCAGATCATGCGCGACATCGACTCGCTGGACTCGC
>CALJUI010000244.1 GCA_937975735.1 uncultured Rubrivivax sp. | reverse complement strand
TGGCCTGCCCGGAGGGACTCGAACCCCCGACCTGCTGCTTAGAAGGCAGCTGCTCTATCCAGTTGAGCTACGGGCAGTGCCGGGCCATTCTAGGCGGGGCCCCGGCGGTCAATGGCGCGCGTACTGCGTCTCGCCGAACAGCACCTCGCGCGCCTGCTCGTCGGTGATCGGGCGCCGTCGGTCGGCCAGCACCTCGACGCCGCGCTGCACCGCCGGCCGCGCCGAGATCTCGTCGAACCAGCCCTTCAGGTGCGGATGGTCGTTCCAGTCGATGCCCTGGTTCTTCCACGAGCGCAACCAGGGGAAGACCGCGATGTCGGCGATGCCGTAGTCGGCGCCGCCGAGGTAGCGCGACTGCGCCAGCCGGCGGTTCATCACGCCGTACAGGCGCCGCGCCTCGTTGGTGTAGCGCTCGATCGCGTAGGGGATCTTCTTCGGCGCGTAGATCCGGAAGTGATGGGCCTGGCCGAGCATCGGTCCGACGCCGCCCATCTGGAACATCAGCCACTGCAGCGCCTCGTACTTGCCGCGCGTGTCCGATGGCAGGAAGCGTCCGGTCTTGCCGGCGAGGTACAGCAGGATCGCGCCCGACTCGAACAGCGAGATCGGTTGCCCGTCCGGGCCGTCGGGGTCGACGATCGCCGGGATCTTGTTGTTCGGGCTGATCGCGAGGAAGTCGTGCTCGAACTGCGCCCCGCTGCCAATATCTACCGGAATCGCGCGATAGGGCAGGCCGCACTCCTCGAGCATGATGTGGACCTTGTGGCCGTTGGGCGTGGCCCACGAATACACTTCGATCATCCCGAGTCCCCGCGGCTTGGTGATTGAGTCCACTCTAAACCATGCTGGATGCCCTGAAGCGCCTGTTCGCCCGTTCTGCGCCGCCGAGCCGGAGCTGGGACGAGGTGGCACGCTGGGCCGCCAGCCGCCAGGCGAGCCTGAAGCCCGCGCGCGAAGACGGCGGCTTCGTGATCGAGGGCCGCTTCGGCGCGGTGCCCTGGCGGCTGGAGTGGGGCCCGTCGCAGCGCCCCTACGTCGAAGGCCACGAACTGCGGCTGCGCGCCGAACTGCCGCTTGCCGGCGACGTTCAGGCACTGGTGCTCGACCGCATGCTGCAGGCGTCGATGGAGAAGACGATCTTCGACCAGTACGTCGAAGGCGTGCAGACGCGGATCGACCAGCAGACGCCGCCCGAGATGCGCTGGCTGGTGATGTTTCCGAAGCTCGCGCCTCAGGACCTGGGCAGCCTGCGCGACCGCTTCGCCGCGGTCGCGCCCGGCCGTACCTGGCTGATGCGCTGGTTCACCGCCGGTCTGGCCGACGCGCTGCTCGCCGCGCCGCTGACGGCGGGGCAGCCGCTGGTGCTGATGGTCGCGCGGTCACGCGTGACGCTGCGCACCGCGCTCGACCGGCCGGAGCCGGACGCACTGCAGGCCTGGCTGAAGGTCTTCGACGTCGCGCTGCGCACCGCCCCGCGCGACATCGCGCCGGGGCCCGACAGCGGTCTGCCCAGCACCCAGCCGGGCCTGTTCCCGGCCGGCACCGACGACGCGTCGCGCGGCTGACCCCTACCGGCGCGGGCTCAGGCGGCCGCGTGGCGGCCGAGTTCGAGCTTGGCGATCGCGTTGCGGTGCACTTCGTCCGGGCCGTCGGCAAACCGCAGCGTGCGCGCGCCGGCGTAGTACGACGCCAGCGGGAAGTCGTCGCTGACGCCACCGCCGCCGTGCACCTGCATCGCCCAGTCGATGACCTGGCAGGCCATGTTCGGCGCGACGACCTTGATCATCGCGATCTCGCCCTTGGCGCTCTTGTTGCCGGCCTGGTCCATCATCCACGCCGCCTTCAGCGTCAACAGTCGCGCCTGCTCGATCATGCAGCGCGCCTCGGCAATGCGCTCGCGCGTCACGCCCTGTTCGGCGACGGTGCGGCCGAAGGCGGTGCGCGCCATCGCGCGCTTGCACATCAGCGCCAGCGCGCGCTCGGCCAGGCCGATCAGGCGCATGCAGTGGTGGATGCGCCCCGGGCCGAGCCGGCCCTGCGCGATCTCGAAGCCGCGGCCCTCGCCGAGCAGGATGTTCGTGGCGGGCACGCGCACGTCGACGAAGTCGACCTCCATGTGGCCATGGGGCCCGTCCTCGGAGCCGAAAACGCTAAGCGGCCAGAGCCACTT